>JAJZIF010000480.1 GCA_021810735.1 Acidobacteriota bacterium | reverse complement strand
TACCAGAAGTGGTTCGCCTCGCCAATCAGCCGCAGCGACACTCCCTGTTTGAGCGACTTGATGGCGTCGGCGATGGTCGGGGGAGTCTCTTCCCCATTCAAACCAACAGGAGGCTTGAGTTGATGGGCTAAGGACGAAGGCTTCAGCGATCCATTAGCTTTGGGTAAGAGGACCAGAGCTGCTGGATCAGGAGAAGCCTTCTATGAAAATGTAGGGTGATTTTCATCCGAGGGGCACTAGAATCTCTCACTCTGGAAATCTTGCGTGGCGGAGGCTCGAAACGAGGTGGCGGACGGCGCATACTATTCTTATCTTAGGTTCGAGGGCTAAACGCGCCGCATTTTTGCTGCATTCTAGGAGTTCTCGCTTTGGAACTCTCATTCCCACCGCATCGGCAATGGAGCCTGGTTGTTGCGGGCGTCGGGATGTTCTTGTTTGCGGGCGCTGCCGCACCCTTCGTGCCGGCGCAGGAAAAGCAAGCGTCTCCGTGCTCAACGGCGTCTACTTCCACCCCCTGTACAGCGCCTGTCGCTTCTGGCGATGCGGAGGAGACCATGCCCGGAGTGAAACGGGGCAGCGTCAACGACGTGAATGCCGTCGGGCATCGGAACATTGGGGGGCGCGGGTTTGGGAACTGGTACTCGACGAAGACCGAGATGGCCTGGGGCAGTGAAGTGGCGCAGCAGGTGATGAAGTCGTCGAAAATCGTCACTGATCCGGTGGTTGAGGAATATGTGAACCGGGTCGGGCAGAACATTGTGAAGAATTCCGATGCCAAGGTTCCGTTCACGATCAAGGTGATCGACTCGGATGAGATCAACGCATTCGCGCTGCCGGGAGGATATTTCTTTGTGAATTCCGGACTGATTCTGGCGGCGGACAATGAGGCGGAACTGGCCGGCGTGATGGCGCATGAGATTGGGCACGTGGCGGCGCACCATCAGGCGCGCGAGATGACGCGCATGCATTATGCCGACTTAGGCATGGTGCCGCTGGTGATGATGACCGGCTACAGCGCCGTGGGGTATGGAATTTATGAGGCCTCGGCGGTGGCAGTGCCGCTGACGTTTCTTGAATATCAGCGAGATTTTGAGGAGCAGGCCGACTGGCTCGGCGTGGAATATATGTACGACGCGGGATACGATCCGCAACAGTTGATCGCGTTTTTCGAGAAGATTGAGGCGCTGGAGAAGACCAAGCCGGGGTTGATCTCGAAGACGTTTGCGACGCATCCGCAGACGCCGGCGCGGGTGGAGCGGACGCAGCATGAAATTGCGAAGATTCTGCCGCCACGCAAAGAGTATGTCGTGGATACTTCCGAGTTTCACGCGGTGCAGGAGCGGCTGAAGCGACTGGAAAATCGGCGGCCGGTGTCGCCGCGGCGACCGGGCGCAGGACCGAATGCGCCGACACTGCGCAGGATGGGAGCCAACTCTGGAGAAGGAATTTCGTCGTCTGCGAATAGCGATGCACGGCCGACGATGCAGCCGGGCACGAGCCACTAGGAGTTTTCGAGCGGTCACGCTGAAAGATGCATGGATCCTTCGCTACGCTCACGAATGACTGTCTGGTTTGTCAAGCGGCATCGGAGTTCCCCCCTGATCCGTGGATAACATTGCGTTCAAGTTGATGCGATGTCCAGAAAGCCGCGTGGAGTGGCAGGATGCGGGTTGAATGAGGAGTGTCTATGGTCTATTTTCCTGCACCTTTCAGGTGCGCGCAGCGGTTACGATGTGGACGTGAATCCGCCCCGAAAGCCTTCGGGCTGGATCACGCTTGTATCCTGCTTGCGTTCCCACCTCCCAGGTGCAAAAAATCACCCTCATACGTTCGCTACATCCCTTGCCAACCACCATCCATGCGCCTCTCAAAAACTACGGTATTTCTTGCCTCCAACTTACCGGCGGATTGGGGAGTGCGCCGGACTGCTGAATGACATATCTTTCAATGTCAACGTCGCCCGTCGTACAGTCATCCTATGAACAATTCTGAAGCGGCGCAGAGCTATCGCTCGACCCTGGGCGATACAAAATCCAGTTACAACCGTTTTCTGCTGCTGGTTGCAGGGCTGGGCGGCCTGCTCTATGGAGTGGACGTTGGGATCATCGGCGGAGCGTTGCCGTATCTGGAAGCCACGTCTCACCTGAATGCCGGGCAGCTCTCTATCATTGTGGCTGCTGTGCTGCTGGGCAGCGTGATTTCCACGTTGTTTGCAGGGCAGATGGCCGACTGGATGGGACGCAGGCCGTTGATGATTCTGAGCGGGCTGGCGTTTGTCGTCAGCATTCCAATTATTGCGCTCTCGCACGGCTATGCGCCCTTGTTCTTCGGACGTCTTTTGCAGGGGATCAGCGGCGGGCTGATCGGGCTGGTGGTGCCGCTGTATCTGGCGGAGTGCCTGAAGGCTTCTACACGCGGCAAGGGAACAGGCGTTTTCCAGTGGCTGCTGACGCTCGGCGTTGTGGCGGCCGCGCTGATCGGGATCTACTACAGTTATCGCGTCGCCGCAGTGGAAAGGATCGCCGATCCCGCGACCGTGTTCCTGTTTAAAAACCAGGCGTGGCGGCGCATCTTCTGGGTGTCGATGCCGCCCGGCGTTCTGTTTGTCCTGGGCAGTTTTTTTCTGGCGGAATCTCCGCGCTGGCTGTTCAAGCGAGGCAAGAAGGATCTCGCGTATGCCGCATTGCTGCGCTCCCGCAGCAAAGAACAAGCCGATGTCGAATTCAAGGAGATGGAAGAGACCGCGTTCGCAACCCACGCGCAGGCGACCTCCGCAGCCCGGACCAACGTGAATGATTCGCTGCTACGGCGCAAGTATGTAGTGCCATTTCTGCTGGCGTGCGCGATTCTGATTTTGAATCAGGGCACAGGAGTGAATTCGCTGATTGCCTATAACACGGGCATCCTGCTGCAGAGCGGGCTCTCCGACGTGAGCGCGCATTGGGGCTATGTCATTTTCACTTGCGTCAATTTTCTGGTGACGATCGTTGCAATGACGCTGGTGGACAGAAAGGGCAGGAAATTCCTTTTCATTCTGGGGACGGGCGGAATGATCGCCTCTTTGCTGGGAGTGGGTTTGCTGTTTATCCATACCGAAAGCGTGAATCTGGATTGCCGCAACGCGATTCAATCGATAGTCCAGCCCGACCAGACGCTGACAGTGCCGTTCGATGCGGCAGAAGCGAAGAGGCTTTTGGCGGCGAATGAATACGGCGGGAAGGCAATTCAGGCAGACCGGGCGTCGCTGGCGGTGATCTACTCGTACGGCGGATTCACCGCGGCAACCAGCTTCGTGCGCTCCGATGAAGAAGGCGCAGCGCCCATTCACATCGCGCGCGAAAGCTGCGTGCCCAACAGCAAGTTCGAAGCGTTCCTTAAGAATCCTTTTGCCAATCTTGAGGCGGCGCGCACGGCGCCCCTGAAAATTCAGAAGGCCGTGATCGGCCAGGTGCCCGACGCTGGACATGGATGGCTGGTCGCGATGTGCCTGTACCTGTTTATGGCGTCGTATGCGGTGGGCCCAGGGGTATGCGTATGGCTCGCGCTGTCGGAACTGATGCCGACGCGCATCCGGTCCAACGGAATG
>JAJZIF010000014.1 GCA_021810735.1 Acidobacteriota bacterium | reverse complement strand
CCGTCGATGAGAATGATTCGGTAAGGGTGCCGCTCAGCAAACGATTGAGCGGGCTGGGTGAACGATGATGTTGTGACGAAAATGCCCTTGTTTGCCTTCGCAGCCCCCAAGCTACCGCTGAAGGCTCTAATTTCTGGCTCGCTGACAGGGTTTTCGCGTGCGTATCGTTTTGCCTGAATGTAAACGCGATCCAAGCCGAGAGAGTCCTGGTCTATCACGCCATCAATTCCGCCATCACCTGCTCGACCCACGATTTGACCAGCATCTTCACGAGAGCCACCGTACCCCATTGCGAGAAGCAGATTGACGATCAGGCCTTCAAAGAAGGTGGGACTGGCAGAGAGGATTCGATCCAGCAGTTCTTTGGTGAGAGCACCTTCGATTTGCTTGATGGTGGATCGGATGATCTCGTCGGGTGTTTCGGCGTTGAGTGAGTCAACTGCGGCAGCTGCGTTTGAAGAGGGGGGCTCCCCGGGTGTGCGATTCCGGTCGCGAAAATTTACGAATTCCGGGAATCGAAGCAGGTAATCGATGTCGATACGCTGGGGGTTCTCCTCCAAGACGTGGCGACCGCGATCTGTAATTCGAAAGTGGGCGCGTCTTGTGGCCTCGAAGAGGCCCGCTTGGACTAAGTAGCTTTTGGCCCAAGCAACGCGGTTGGAAAAGGTGGTCTGGCGACCGCTGGGGAGCAGTTGCTGCTGGTCCTCGGATGTCAGTTGGAAGACATGAGCGAGCTGCTCTGTGACGCTGCCGATTTTGTGTTCGGAGCCGTCGCTCGCTGCTCGCAACAAAGGCAGCATAATCGATTGAAAATCGGGAACCGGCATGGGCTAGGTCTCGCTTTGGGTGATCCTGAACATGATATGCGCCGCATAGCTGCGAGGTCGAATAGACGGCCGGGTGGCCGCTTTGGTCCCATACTTTCTTTCCGAACGGCGCGGAAAGAAAGTATGGGGCACCCGCGTTGTCGGTTAGTCGAGGTCGTCGGCGGTTACGGTGGCGGGGACGCCGCCGTTGCGGCGCATGATCAGGTAGCCGCGGATGAAGGGGTCGAGGTAGCCGTCGAGGACTTTGTCTACGTCGCCTACTTCTACCTTGGTGCGGTGGTCTTTGGCGATGCGGTAGGGCTGGAGGACGTAACTACGGATCTGGGAGCCGAAGTTAATGTCTAACTTGGAGTCCTCTAACTTCTTGGTCTCGGCATTCTTCTTTTCCAGCTCGTATTCGTAGAGGCGCGAGCGGAGCATCTTCATGGCCTTCTCGCGGTTCTTGTGCTGCGAGCGCTCGTTCTGGCACTGGACGACGATGTTCGTCGGAAGGTGGGTGATGCGGACGGCGGAGTCCGTAGTGTTGACGTGCTGGCCGCCCTTGCCGCCAGAGCGGTAGGTGTCAACGCGGAGGTCTTCGGGCTTGATGTCGATCTGGATGGAGTCGTCGATTTCCGGCGAGACGAAGACGGAGGCGAAGGAGGTGTGGCGCCGCTTGGCCGAGTCGAAGGGCGAGATGCGGACGAGGCGGTGGACGCCGGTTTCACCGGAGAGCAGGCCGAAGGCGTAGTCGCCGGAGATGGTGAAGGTGGCGGATTTGATGCCGGCCTCTTCGCCGTCCTGATAGTCGTTGATTTCGGTTTTGAAGCCCTGCTGCTCGGCCCAGCGGAGATACATGCGCATGAGCATTTCGGCCCAGTCCTGGGATTCGGTGCCGCCGGCGCCGGGGTGGACGGTGACGATGGCGTTGAGGGGATCGGTTTCTCCGGAGAGCATGGTGCGGGACTCGAGCTTTTCGGCGTAGTCGCGGAGGGCGGCGATTTCGCGTTCGAGGTCGGCTTCGAGGGAGGCGTCGGGCTGGCTGGCGGCTTCGCTTTCGCGGGCGAGCTCGAAGTAGGCGTCGATGTCGCCGGATCGGCGAGCGAGTTCGGCGTCAAAGGAGAGCTGCTCTTCGATGCGCTTGCGGTCGCGCATGAGGGGTTGCGAGAGCTGGGGGTTGGACCAGAGGGCCGGGTCGGCGAGTTTTTGTTCTATGGCAGAGAGTTCGGAGCGGAGGCGTGCGGGGTCAAAGATACTCCCGCAGGTCGCGTACCTGGTCGCGCACGGGGGCGTAGGCGAATTCGAGATCAGAAAGCATGCAATAGACCTGTCTTTTTCTTTTATTTTACCGGGATTTGGCATCCGGGCGCACGCGTGCGTCAGGCAGGGTAGCCGGCATCGCGGGAGGGATACGGAAAGGGCCGGGCTACTGCCTGAAGAATTCGCTGCGTTTGCGGCTGTAGAAGAAGTAGATGACGAGGCCGATGGCGATCCAGATGAAGAAGCGGACCCAGGTCATGACTTCAAGTCCAGCCATGAGCACCACACAGAAGACGATGCTGAGCACGGGGAAGACGGGACCAAAGGGAACGCGGAAGCCGCGTTTGCGGTCGGGTTCCTGATAGCGGAGGATGAGGACGCCGGCGGAGACGAGGACAAAGGCGAAGAGTGTGCCGATGTTGGAGAGGTCGGCGACGGTGCCGATGTCGAGGAGGCCGGCGGGGATGGCGACAAGGAAACCGGCGACCCAGGTGGAGATGGCGGGCGTGCGGTAGCGCGGGTGGACCCTGGCAAAGATGGAGGGGAGCAGGCGGTCGCGCGACATGGCGAACCAGACGCGGGCCTGTCCGATCTGGAAGACGAGGATGGAGGAGACCATGCCGAGGATGGCTCCGCAGAGGACGACGAGGTGGATGTAGCGGAGGAAAAGGCTGTGTTTGGCTTCGGCGAGGTGGCGGAGAGTGTTGACGACTGGGGCGGCGTCGTCGGCCATGGTGTTCCAATGGCGGAGGCCGACGAGGACGACGGCGACACCGATGTAGAGGAGGGTGCAGATGATGAGCGTCGCGATGATGCCGATGGGCATGTCACGCTGCGGATTCTTGCATTCCTCGGCGGCGGTGGAGATGGAATCGAAGCCGATGTAGGTGAAGAAGATGATGGAGCCGCCGGTGAGGATGCCGGACCATCCATTGGGCGCGAAGGGATGGTAGTAGCTGGGGTGGATGAACTGGGCACCGGCGATGACGAAGACGAGAATGGCTCCAATTTTGAGCAGCACCATTACATTGTTGGTGCGGGCGGACTCGCGGATTCCATGGACGAGCACGACGGTGATGACCATGACGACGATGAAGGCCGGGATGTTGAAGCCGAAGTGCCATCCGGGCTGGTAGAGGACGTGGCCGGAGAAGTCCGTGAGTCCGCTGGGGAGATAGGCCGGGGATATCCACTTGAGGGGTGGGTGGATTCCGAACCAGTCCATGAAGTCGACGGAGTGCTCTGCAAAGCCGACGGATACAGCCATGTTGGAGAAGGCGTATTCGAGGATGAGGCTCCAGCCGTTGATCCATGCGATGAGCTCGCCGAGGGTGGCGTAGGTGTAGGTGTAGGCGGAGCCGGCGATGGGGATCATGGAAGCGAGCTCGGCGTAGCAGAGGCCGGTGCAGGCGCAGACGATGGCGACGAGGACGAGTGAGAGAGCCAGAGCCGGGCCGGCGCCTGGTCGTCCGGACATGGCATGGTGGCGAATCAGGAAGTCGAGCAGGGGGGTATTGAGTACCGATGATTTGGTGAAGTGCTGGCCGCTGATGGCGGTGCCGATGACGGTGAAGATGCCGGAGCCGACGACGGCTCCGATGCCGAGGGCGATGAGTGAGATGGGGCCAAGAGTTTTATGGAGTCGGCGCTCAGGGTCCTCGGACTCGGCAATCAGCTTATCAATGGACTTTCTGGCGAAGAGCTGTGACAGGTGCGGACTCCTGAATGGGGCTGAAAATGGGAGTCTACAGGTTGAGTGCATCCCGCGCCAAATGAAATTGGAGGCCGAGGAGTTTGAAATTGCAGGAATTGCCCCGGCCAGATGCAAAGTGGCCTTTCCCTGAGAAGGAAAAGGCCACGGGTGGAGGATGGTTTTGAGCGGAAGCCCGGAGGTGAAACGGCTTAGCGCTTGCTCTGACCGCGAACGAGCTTCTTGACTTTCTTCTTGTTGGAGCCGCGGGGTTCGGTGCGCTTGCCCTTGGGTGCGGCCTTTTTGCGGGCTGCGCGCTTAACGGCTTTCCGCTCTTCCTTGTTTTCCATGCTCTTGGTATTTGCCATGTCTCTTATCCTTCAGATCTTTTGCGGGAGTGGGTATAAGGTCGCGCAGTTTTAGAGGCGCTCGAGCTGGGCGAATTTCTCCACCAGCTTTTTCACTCCGAACTTTGCAAATTGTACCGTAACCTTTGCGTTTTCACCTTCCCCTTCACTTCGAAAAACGATGCCCTCGCCGTATTTGGGGTGGCGGACGCGCTGTCCGTTGCGGAAGCCGGTTGCGCCGGCGGGTTGGGGAACATCGAGTTTGGCACGCGAAGATTTTGGCGGATGGAGCGGGCCGCTGATACGCGGGCCGCCGCGACCGCCGAAGAACTGGGCGATGTTGTCGAGGGAGCCGCTGCCGCTGGGCGGCGTCCTGCCGCGGGAGCTCGATTTGTAGCGGCCGGAAGGGGAATAGGCGGTGCTCTGGTCTTCGTCTTCGTAGGAGTAGTGGCGCGGGGAGCCGTCATGGCTGGTAGTGTGCGAGCCGTAGGCGGAGTTACCGGAGGTGGAGTTGGCGAGGCCTCCGGTGAGGTCATCGATGAGGCGGAAGGGAATCTCTTCAAGGAAGCGGGAGGGTGTGGAAGCCTCGGGCATGTCATTGCCGTAGCGGCGTCGGTAGCGGGCGCGGGTGAGGATGAGGGAATCCATGGCGCGGGTGAGGCCGACGTAGCAGAGGCGGCGCTCCTCTTCCATCTGGTTGGGGTCCGAGAGAGTGCGCGAGTGGGGAAAGAGTCCTTCTTCGAGGCCGGCGAGGACGACCATAGGGAATTCGAGGCCCTTGGCGGCGTGGAGGGTCATGAGGGTGACACGGGCGTCGGCGTTGTACTGGTCGGTGTCACTGACGAGGGCGGCGTGGTCGAGGAATTCGTCGAGGGTTTCGCCGCGCTCCTGCGCGTCCTGGGCGGCGTTCGCGAGTTCTTTGAGGTTTTCGATGCGCGAGAAGGCTTCGGGCGATCCTTCTTCTTCGAGGACGCGGATATAGCCGGACCGGTCGATGAGGAACTTGATGAGCTCGGGCAGGGTGGCCGGGTCGCCGGGCTTTCGGAAGGCGCTGGCGTGGGGATCGGACTCGGCGGGTACGGGCGCGGCGGAGGCGGCGATGGCGGGCGCGGTGCTATGGGCTGGGGCTTCGCTGGCGAAGGGGTTGAAGGATGTGGGGTCGAAGTTAGTGTCTTCTTCGGCGGGGGTGAGGGCGAGGGTGGTTTGGGCGGAGTCGCCGAAGTCGAAGGATGTATCGGGATCGGTGTTGGGGCTCGCGTCGGCGGGGAAGTTGGTGTCGTCTGAGATGGGCGGCTCGGCGGCGGATTCTGCGCCGGGCGCTACGTCTTCAGAGAGTTTGTCCGCGAAGTTGGGCGCGAGCATGGCGCGAGCGTCTTCGATGAGCTGCTGGAATTCAGCCAGGGCGTGGAGGGCGCGGGCGGAGAGCAGCTTCTCGCGGCGGGCGTGGGAGATGGCGTTCCAGGAGCTTGAGCCGGTTTCAAGCGCGATGCGCTCGATGGTTTCGAGAGTGGTTTTGCCGATGCCGCGGGGCGGGGTGTTGATGCAGCGCTGGAGGGCGATGGAGTCGTTTGGGTTTTTGACGAGCTTGAGGTAGCTGAGGAGGTCCTTGATTTCGGCGCGCTCGTAAAACGAAAAGCCGCCAACCATGGTGTAGCTGATGCCATAGCGGCGCATGGCTTCTTCGACGAGGCGGGACTGCGAGTTGGTGCGGTAGAGGACGGCGGCGCGGGGCTGGTCGTCGGATTCTCCGGCCTTGCGGAGATATTTGTTGATGGAGTCGGCGATGAAGAGGGCTTCGTTTTCGCCGTCCGGCGCTTCGTAATAGCCGATGAGTGCGCCGCCTTCGCGGGAAGTCCAGAGCTGCTTACCCTTGCGCTGGGCGTTACGGGAGACGACAGCGGAAGCGGCCTCAAGAATGACCTGGGTGGAGCGGTAATTCTGCTCCAGCCGGATGGTTTTGGCGGTGGGGAAATCTTTCTCGAACTCGAGGATGTTGCGAATGTCTGCTCCACGCCAGGAGTAGATGCTCTGGTCTTCGTCGCCGACGACGCAGACGTTTTGTTTAGGACCGGCGAGGAGCTTCATGAGCTCGTACTGGGGGCGGTTGGTGTCCTGATATTCGTCGATGAGTAGGTACTGGTAGCGGCGGTTATAGCGCTCGCGGATTTCCGCGGAGGATTTGAGGACGCGGACGGCTTCGAGGAGGAGGTCATCGAAGTCGAGGGCGTTGTTGGTGCGGAGCTCCTTGCGGTAGGCCTCGAAGATGTGGGCGACGCGCTCGCTGACGGGGTCGGCGGACTGGAGGTAGTACTCCTGGGGATCGATCATGTGGTTTTTGGCCCAGGAGATTTTGGAGAGCACGGTGCGCGGGGTGAGCTGCTTGTCGTCGAGGTTCATGCGGCGCATGATCTGCTTGACGAGGGATTGCTGCTCGTTTTCGTCGTAGATGGCGAAGGTTTTGGTGAGGCCTTCGTTGCCGATGCGGAGGGATTCGATGTCTCGCCGGAGCAGGCGCACGCAGAAGGAGTGAAAGGTGGCGAGCAGAGGCTTGGCAAGGGTGGCGTGGCCGATGAGAGCGTCGACGCGCTCGGCCATTTCGCGGGCGGCCTTGTTGGTAAAGGTGACGGCGAGGATGGAGTCGGGGGCGACGCCGCGCTCCTGAATGAGATAGGCGATGCGGTGGGTAATGACGCGAGTTTTGCCGGAGCCTGCGCCCGCAAGGATGAGGACGGGGCCGTCGACGTTTTCGACGCCGGCGCGCTGTTGCGGATTGAGCTTGTCGAGTAATTGCTGCAAGGCGGGGTTCCTGCTTCTATTTTACCGGCTGGATTTGAGGCGCGCCGGGATGCTGGACCGGCGTGGAAAAACGGGATAGCGTCAAAGGCATGAACGGAGTGGAGTTATCCCTTGAGGGGAAGGTTGTGCTGGTGACGGGCGGCTCGCGCGGGATTGGGCGGGCGACGGTGGGGCTGTTTCACAAGGCGGGCGCGAAGGTTGCGTTCAATTATTTGCAGGCGAAGGCGCAGGCCGAGGAAGTGGTGGCGCTGTGCGGCGGTGCGGAGTGGTGCCGGGCGTTTCAGCAGGAACTGTTGATGCCGGCGGACGGGCGCAAGCTGGTGGCCGCTGTGGTGGCGGCGTTCGGGCGTCTGGATGCGCTGGTGGTGAATCACGGGATATGGCCGCCGGAGGATGTGGGGATTTCCGCGATGACCGACGAGCAGTGGCATCGGACGATTGCGGTGAACCTGGACAGCGCGTTTGGGCTGATTCAGGCGGCGGTGGCGCAGATGGAGAAGCAAGGCAGGCCAGCGCACGGAGCGGCGGCCGGGCATGTGGTGCTGGTGAGCTCGACGGCGGGGCAACGGGGCGAGGCTTTCCATGCGGATTATGCGGCGAGCAAGGGCGCGCTGATCAGCATGACGAAGGGGCTGGCGACGGAGCTGGCTGCGAAGGGAATCTATGTGAATTGCGTGGCGCCGGGCTGGGTGATGACGGATATGAGCGCTCCTGCACTGGCGGATGCGCATACGCGGGAGAAGATTTTCTCGGCGATACCGCTGGGGAGGGTGGCGGACCCGATGGAGGTGGCGGGGCCGATTGTCTTTTTGTGCACGCCGTATGCCGGGTTCATGACGGGCGAGATTGTGAACGTGAACGGCGGCGCGGTGCTGGTGGGGTAGAGGTCTTTGCGATGAAGCGGTGTCTAGCAGTGGTGCTGGGGCTATTTGTCACTGTTTCTGTGGCGTATGCGCAAAGCGGGATTGGAGTTGGCGCGGCGGATGCGGGATCGGGACAGGGTTCGGGGCTGGGTTCGCACAAAGGGCGCGAGCTGCTGAAGGAGATGGTGCAGGCGCTGGGGGGCCAGAAGTGGCTCGATATGAAGAATGCGTATCACGAAGGGCGCATCGCCGGGTACTTTCAGGGGCGGCCTGACGATTCGCTGCAGATGTATTTTGACTGGCGGGAGCCGCTGGGGCCGGAGCGCGAAGAATTGACGAAAAAGCGCGACGTGGTGGAGATGTACACGGGCGACAGTTGCACGGAGATCGACTACAAGGGCGCGCACCCTCAGATGAAGAAGATTTGCGAGAGCTACCTGCGGCGGCGGAAGCACAGCATCGGTCAGGCGGTGCGGGTGTGGCTGAAAGAGCCCGGAACGATTGTGGAATACGACGGGCAGAAGCTGTCAGAAAACCACCTGGTGGACCAGGTGACGCTGATCAGCGAGGACAACGACAGCATCACTATCCAGCTGCATGAGTACTCGCACTTGCCGATGGAGGTGAGCTACGAGTGGCGGGATCCGGTGTATCACGACATGGACAAGGACGTGGTGCAGTTCTCGGACTACCACATGATCGACGGGATCGCTACGCCGTTGACGATCACCTACATTCACAACGGATTGATGACCGAGCAGCGGTTTGTGTATTTCGCGGCGTACAACGTGAAGCTGCCTCCGGCCGGGTTCAGCATCGCCAAGACGGTGCAGCAGATTGTGAAGAAGTACAAGTAGGGGCCGGCCGTTCAGGGGACTTGCCGGACTCGCCCGGGGTCGTGGCATTCCCAGTTTGTTCGAGACAGGGAGGCGCGGGTCTTTGGGGCGAGAATAGAGATATGGAGATACGCGTGAGCGATGTGCTGATCGTGGTGGATGTGCAGAATGATTTCTGCCCGGGCGGAGCGCTGGCGGTTCCGAAGGGCGATGAGGTGATTGCGCCGATTCTGCGCGCGGCGCCGCGGTTTGCGCACATTGTGCTGACGCAGGACTGGCATCCGGCGGGGCACTGGTCATTTGCGACGGCGCACCCGGGGCGCGAGCCGCTGGAGACGGTGGAGATGGCGTATGGGGAGCAGACGCTGTGGCCGGAGCATTGCGTGCAGGGGACGTGGGGCGCGGAGCTGCATCCGGAGCTGGATTTGCCGCAGGCGGAGCTGATTTTGCGCAAGGGCTTCCGGGCGGAGGTGGATTCGTATTCGGCGTTTTATGAGAATGACCGGCAGACGGAGACGGGGCTGGCGGGATACCTGCGCGAGCGCGGGTTGAAGCGGGCGTTCTTTGCGGGACTGGCGTACGACTTTTGCGTGGGGTTTTCGGCGCTGGATGCGAGGGAACTGGGGCTGGAGACGGTAGTGTTGCCGGAGGCGTGCCGGGCGATTGATCTGGCGGGTTCGGCCAGTGAGATGAAGGCGAGGCTGCGCGCAGCCGGTGCGGTGGAGGCGCGGCTGTGAGGGGTGCGGATATACTCGGGGCATGATGGGGGCGGTTCGGTTCTTGTGGAATATAACGCGCGGCCACCGGTTGCGGCCGTGGAGGAGCGAGCTGCTGAAGTGGCGGATCGAGACGTATTCGGGAATTCCCGCGGAGACGCTGGACCGTCGCGCAGTGATGGATTTTCTTTGGCATGAGCGCAAGGGCCTGAAGCGATTTCTGGCCTGGACCAATGAGATGGACGGTTATCGCAGACAAGCGATTCGGGCACAGCATCATCAGGAGCAGCGTTGAGATACGGGTTTTGGCGGGTAGCGTTGGCTGGCCGGGTGGCGGTGCTGGTGGTTCTGGGAGTGATGGCGTGCGGAGCAGCGCGGGCGCAGGAGCCGTTTCCGGGCGAGCCGCCGCCGGGCGCGAAGGTGCATCATCCACGCTTCCCGGAAAGGATGTTGCCGCCGCAGGGGGATCCGGGCATACCGACGCTGAAGGTGACGAGCAACCTGGTGCTGGTGCCGACGCTGGTGGAGCAGCCGGACGGGCGGACGGTGTACGACCTGAAGGCCAACGATTTCACGGTGCTGGACAACGGAATTCCACAGAGGGTGCACCTGGACAGCGACATGGACCTGGCGCCGGTGTCGATGGTGGTGTGCGTACAGCGTGGGCGCGACGCCCCGATGGTGCAAGAGGAGATTGCGCAACTGGGGCCGCTGCTACGGTTGTTTGTGGGCGGCGGGAACGGAGATGTGGCGCTGGTGGAGTTTGATTCGAGGCCGGTGTATCTGGATGCGTTTTCTCCGGATCTGGCGCCGGTGGAGAATGATCTGGCGAACATGCAGCCGGGCGACGGCGGCGCGGCGATCATGGATGCGGTGGGATTCTCACTGGATTTGCTGGCGCAGCAGCCGGCGGACCACAGGAAGATTCTGCTGCTGGTGAGCGAGTCGCGGGATCACGGCAGCGTGCATGTGACGATTCCGTCTCTGGTGCAACGGATTGGGGAGAGCAACACGCTGGTGCTGAGCCTGATTTTTTCTCCAGCGCGGGCCGAGCTGGGTTTTGGCTGGCGGCACGGTGGAGGATTTCATGGGGACTCGGGGAACCTGCTGGCGCCGCTGCTGATGGCGTACAACGCGATGCGGAAGAATGTTCCGCGGTCACTGGTGGAGATGAGCGGCGGCGAGTATGCGGATTTCTCGCGGGACAAGCGCTTTCAGATGGACGTGGTGCAGCTGGCGAACGATGCCCTGAACCGCTACCTGCTGAGTTTTCATCCGAATAACCTGACTGCCGGGCTGCATCACCTGAAGGTGATGGTGAATATCAGCGAGAAGGCCAGAGTGATCTACCGGACGAGCTATTGGGCTCCGGGGCCGAGCGGTTGAAGGGCTGGACATGGCGCGAGAACCAGCAACGCTGCAATCGAAAAACGAGAGGAGAAGCTGGAATGGGTGAAGTGGTGCGATTGAAGGCGAGCGATGGGCACGAACTGGGTGGATATGTGGCGCGTCCGGCGGGTGAGCCGGTGGCCGGGCTGGTGGTAGTGCAGGAGATTTTTGGAGTGAACGCGCATATCCGCTCGGTGGCGGATGGATGGGCGAAGGATGGGTTTCTGGCGGTGGCTCCGGCGCTGTTTGACCGCGTGGAGCGGGGCGTGGATTTGCAGTACAGCGGCGCTGACATGGAGAAGGCGCGGTCGTTCATCCCGAAGCTGAATATGGAAAAGAGTCTGATGGATGTAGCGGCGGCGCTGCAATGGGTGAGAGCGCAGACGGGGAAGAAGTGCGGCGTGGTGGGCTACTGCTTTGGTGGATCGCTGGCGTGGCTGGCGTCGACGCGGCAGAAGGCAGACGCGGCAGTGGGTTATTACGGCGGGCAGATTGCGCGGCATCTGGGCGAGAGTCCCGAGTGCCCGGTGATGCTGCACTTTGGAAAGCTGGACAAGCATATTCCGCAGACGGATGTGGACGCGATTGAGCAGGCCCATCCGGAGGTGCGGGTTTTCCGGTACGAGGCGGACCATGGGTTCAACTGCGATGCGCGGGCGAGCTATGATGCGGCTTCGGCGAAGGTGGCTCGGGAGAGGTCACTGGAGTTTTTTAGAAAGCAACTGGGAGCGGAGTAGCTTTTAGCTCTTAGCTTCCGGCTTTCAACTGAGAAGCTTTCCGGCGGTGGCCTTGTTGTGCGGATTGGTTTCTGTCTGCGGAGTCCTTCACAGACAGCGCATCGTCTTTTGGGTTTGAGCATCGAAACAGGAAGATCGACCAGGAGACTCGATAAAGACGGCATGCCGAAGGCCGAGGCGGAAGAGGCGAATTCTCTGAAAGACATAACAGAACAGAGCACGGGGCCGAAGGTGTCGAAGCGGCTGGATTTTTCGCATGCGTGGCGTGCGCTGCGGCACAGGAATTTCCGGCTGTATTTTGGCGGGCAAAGCATCTCGCTGATCGGCACGTGGATGACGCGCGTGGCGACGGCGTGGCTGGTGTACCGGCTGACGCATTCGGCGCTGCTACTGGGCGCGGTGAGTTTTTCCGGGCAGATTCCGGCGTTTCTGCTGGCCCCATTTGCGGGCGTGGTGGTGGATCGCGTGGACCGGCGGACGGTGCTGATCTGCACGCAGGCGCTGGCGATGGTGCAGTCGCTGATGCTGGCGGCACTGACGCTGACGAACCGGATTACGATTCCCGAGATATTTGCGCTGGCGGCGTTCCAGGGCATGATTAATGCGTTCGATATGCCTGGGCGGCAGTCGTTCATGGTGCAGATGGTGGAGTCGCGGAACGATCTGCAGAACGCGATTGCGATCAACTCGTCGATGGTGAACCTGGCGCGACTGCTAGGGCCTTCGCTGGCGGGCATGATTATCGCGGCCAGCAGCGAAGGTTACTGCTTTCTGATTGACGGGGTGAGCTATACGGCGGTGATTGCGTCGTTGCTGCTGATGCGGATCCACAGGGCGGAAGTGAAGCGGCACGCGGCCTCGATGCTGGAGCAACTGCACGAGGGGTGGTCGTATGTGTCGAAATCCGTGCCGATTCGCGGGATTCTGACGCTGTTTGCGATTGTGAACCTGATGGGGTGGCCGTTTGTTGTACTGATGCCCATTTTTGCGGTGCAGGTGCTGCACGGCGGGCCAAACACGATGGGGCTGCTGATGGGCTCGGTGGGCGTGGGAGCGCTGATTTCGGCGCTGGCGATGGTGGTGCGGAAGTCGGTGCGTGGGCTGACACGAGTGCTTCCGATGGCGGCGGCGATTTTCGGCTGCGGGCTGATTGCGTTCGGGTTTTCGCGAGCGATGTGGTTGAGCACGCTGCTGATGCTGGTGGCCGGCTACGGGATGCTGCAGGGACTGACGGCGACGAACACGGTGATTCAGACGCTGGTGGACGAGAAGATGCGCGGGCGGGTGATGAGCTACTACACGGCAGCATTTGTGGGGACGGCGCCGTTCGGGAGCCTGCTGGCCGGGGCGATGGCGCATTGGATTGGCGCGCCGGTGACGGTGATGATCAACGGCTCGGTGTGCATTCTGGGCGCGGCATGGTTCTGGTCGCAGTTACCGAAGATTCGAAGGGACATGCGGCCGATTTACGAGCGGCTGGGGATCATTCCGCCGCCGCCGGAAGTGGTGGTGGAGAGCGCGGGGAGGCAATAGGCGGGGGATCTTCGCCGGGAGCGATTCCGGGGCAGTAAAGCGGCTGAGGGGGAAGGATTTGGAGCTTTGGGGCGTGTGCGAAGATGGCTCTCAAAAGCCTTTGATGTTACTCTTAACTCAGACACTTAGGAAGTGTATCGCTACTGAAATTGAACAGGAGTACGCACCCCCGTGCTGGAATCAGCCAAGAAACAGGAAATTATCTCGCAGTATCGCACTCATGATGGCGACACCGGGAGCCCCCAGGTCCAGATCGCAATCCTGAGCGAACGCATCGGCGAGCTGACCGAGCATTTCAAGACGCATGCGAAGGATCACTCTTCGCGCCGTGGCCTCTTGAAGCTGGTGAGCAAGCGCCGCCGGCTGCTTGACTATCTCAAGCAGCATGACGCAGACCGCTACCGTGAAGTCATCGGCAAGCTGGGCATCCGTAAGTAGGTAAAGCGGAATCACTTGTCCCCTGCGCGCACGCGATACGGAACACCGGGAGGGGATGGGGCAATCAGGATGGCGGTGAGCAATGCCGCCGCCTCAATTGCATTGGAAGTCAATCTCGATTCTGCCCCATCGGCCTTCCCTCGCCACGAGCCCATCCCCGGGCCGCGAACGAGTCGTGTCTGCCGCGCCATTCCCATCCCAATATCCTCCGCGCTCTTCCCGACAAGCCCAGACGGAATAGACCGCAGCGGAGTGACTTGTCTTGAAACGAGGAAACTATGAAACAGGAAATCACCGTCGAGTTGATTGGCGGTAAAAAATTGCATTTTGAAACAGGGCGCATGGCCAAGCAGGCTTCCGGCGCAGCGCTGGTGACCCAGGGAGAATCCGTGGTGCTGGCGACGGCTGTGGCCGCGCCCGATCCGAAGGAAGGGATCGACTTTTTCCCGCTGACGGTGGATTACCGCGAGTACGCGTATGCCGGCGGACGGATTCCGGGCGGGTTCATCAAACGTGAGGGACGGCCGAGCGAGCGCGAAATTCTGACGAGCCGCCAGATTGACCGTCCGATTCGCCCGCTGTTCCCGGAGGGTTTCCGGAACGAGACGCAGGTGATCGCGCTGGTGTTTTCTGCGGATAAAGAGAACGATCCGGATGTGGTGGCGATCAACGCGGCGAGTGCGGCGCTGGCGCTTTCGGATATCCCGTTTGGCGGGCCGGTTGGCGCGGTGCGCGTGGGCCGGGTGAACGGCGAGTTCGTGATCAATCCGTCGTATTCGGAGCGGCGCGACAGCACGATCAACATCACGGTTGTCGGCACGAAGAACGGCATTGTGATGATCGAGAGCGGGTCGAACGAAGTGGTCGAGGATGTGGTGGTGGATGCCATCGAGTTCGGGCACGCGGAGATCAAGAAGATTTGCGCAGCGATCGATGAGTTGGCGGCCAAGGCCGGCAAGCCGAAGCGCGCGGTAGCGGCTCCGGAGTTCGATACTGCCTATTTTGAGGCGTTGACGGCGAAGGTGGGCGCACGCCTGGCGGATGCACTCGATACGAAGGCGCATCCGAAGACGGAGAGCTATGCGCTGGTGAAGCAGATCAAGGACGAACTGGCGGCGGAGATTCCGGCGGATGACGATGCTGCTGCCGCAAAGAAGAAGCTGGGCCATTATTACGAACTGCTGCGGGAGAAGATCTTCCGTGAGCAGGTGACGAAGGATCGTATCCGGCCTGACCGGCGCGCGTTCGACGAGATTCGTCCGATCACGATTGAAGTGGGCGTGCTGCCCCGCACGCACGGCTCGGCGCTCTTCACCCGTGGTGAGACTCAGGCGCTGGTGACGGCGACGCTGGGCACGGGGGACGACTCGCAGCGGCTGGAGACGTTTGAAGGCGAACAGAAGAAGCGCTTCATGCTGCACTACAACTTCCCGCCGTTCTCAGTGGGTGAAGTGGGCCGCATGACCGGCGTGGGCCGCCGCGAAGTGGGCCACGGCGCACTGGCGGAGCGCGCGGTGAGCGCAGTGCTGCCGAGCGAGGATGAGTCGCCTTACGCGCTGCGCGTGGTGTCCGACATTCTGGAGTCGAACGGGTCGTCGTCGATGGCGTCGGTTTGCGGCGCCAGCCTGGCGCTGATGGATGCGGGTATTCCGCTGAAGGGCGCAGTAGCCGGCGTGGCGATGGGCCTGGTGAAGGAAGGCGAACAGTACGCGATCCTGACCGATATTGCGGGCGCAGAAGACCACTACGGCGACATGGACTTCAAGGTGGCCGGAACCCGCAAGGGCATTACGGCGCTGCAGATGGACATCAAGATTTCGGGCATCACCGGGCAGATTATGCGGGAGGCGCTCGAGCAGGCACGGCGTGGACGGATGTTCCTGCTGGACAAGATGGATGACGTGCTGGCGGCTCCGCGCGAGGAGAAGTCGAAGCACGCACCTCAGATCAGGACGATCCAGATTCCGACCGACAAGATTCGCGATCTGATCGGGCCGGGCGGCAAGACGATTCGCGGGATTATCGAGGCCACGGCGGTGAAGATCGACGTGGACGATACGGGTCGCGTGAATATTGCCTCCACGGACGAGGAGGGCCTGAAGAAGGCACTGGCGATGATCAACGATCTGACGGCGGTGCCGGAAGTGGGCAAGACATACCTGGGCAAAGTGGTGCGGCTGGCCGAGTTCGGCGCATTCGTGGAGATCTTCCCGGGGACGGATGGGCTGCTGCACATCAGCGAGATCGCCGAGCATCGCGTGAAGGAAGTGAAGGACGAGCTGCGCGAAGGCGACCAGGTGATGGTGAAGGTGCTGGGCGTGGAAGGCAACCGCATCAAGCTGTCCCGGAAGGCTGTGATTCGCGAACAGCGCCAGAAGCTGGGCTTGCCTGAGCCGGGCGCGGTAGGCGAAGTGGCCGCGGCGGCGGAAGAGGCGGCAGAGCCGGCACCGCGCGCGCCGCGGGAACGTGCTCCGAGGCGGGAGCGCGAAGATCGGCAGCCGGCATCGAACGCGAGCACGATCATGATTGAAGGCGGCGATGATTTCGACACCTTCAATGATGAGGAAGACGGCGAGGAGATCAACTACAATCGTGCGGATACGCCGAACAGCGCGCCCACGGGCGAGCGGCGTCCGGGGGGCGGATCAGGCCGCGGATCGGGTGGTCCTGGAGGGCGCGGACGGCGCCGCCGGGGTCGCGGGCGCGGACCGGGTTCGGGCGGCGGAAATCGCGGAAACCAGTAACCACTCAGCAGGGGCTGCGCATGATGCGCAGCCTCTTTTCTTTTTGGAACGAGACGGGCGGGCGATTATGGAGTGGGTGTATTTGTTGGAGCGGATTGCCTGTCGCCATGCTCCGTCCGAATGCGTGAAGTAGGGCTCCCCTTAAGGGAAGAGTCGCGTAGAGGGCTATGGTTCTGCTGGACACATACAGGAAATACGCACTGTTCGCGGCGCTGGGGATCACCTGGGGCAGCCTGTGGCTGGTGACGGGCGGAGTAACCGATCCGGTGCCGCTGATCTGCGAGGGTGCGCTTCGTTTTGGGGCGGCGGCCCTGGCGTTGGGCATCTACGGGCTGGTGCGCAGAAGCGCAGGCAGGGCTGGTGCGGGCAATTTCCCTTACGGCTCAGGGGTTGTGCTGGGGCTGGGGCTGCTGGCGGTTCCGTACGCGTGCACGGCATGGGCATCGGGGGCGGTGCATCCCTATCTGCGGGCGACGGCCGTGGGGCTGCCAGCGGTGGTATATGCGGCGATGCCGCTGGTTGTGATGCTGACGATGCGTGAAGATGCGGGGCGGTATCTGCCGCGATTGCTGTTTGGGCTGACGGGCGTGGCGCTGCTGGTGGCGCAGGGCGTGGCGCTGGACTTAGCGCGGTGGCTGCCGGAGCTGATGCTTGCGGCAGGAATGGTGGTTTACGGGCTTGCGCTGGTGTTTGCGGCAGGACAATTCGGTGGTGACAAAGAGCGTGGCGGCGCGTCCAATCTTGTTCCGTGGTGTGCGCTGCAATGCGCGACAGCAGCGGTGGCGCTGGCAGCAGTGGGAGTTCTGAACGGCGACTGGGCGCGATTTGCAGCGCAGGCGCCTGCGTCGGAGCCCGGCAGATGGATGGGAGTCGCACTCGCGGCAGGAATTTCGGCAGTGACGTTGCCGATTCTGTACCGGGTGCTGGAGAGTCTGGGTCCCATTCCGGTGGCGACGTTGCAATGGCTGGTGACGCTGACGGGTGTGCTGGAGGCGGAGATTTTCCTTCCCTCCAGGTGGGTTTGGGAGAACTGGGCGGGAATGGCAATGACTCTTGGGGCGCTTTGGTGGGTACTAAGAAAGGAGCGGATTTCGGGGACGAGGTTACTGGCAAGGTAACGTATGCATAGTCAAGGTGGCGCCGATGACCCGAAATCTGAGTTAGACTGACGGCAAATGAGCGCATCGATGTACATCGTCGTGGAGGGGGAAGACCCCGGATTCGATATTTTTGTGAATGGCCGCGCCCTTGCCCGGAATGAAGATGCATTGGAAAAGCTGGCATTGCGGCTGGGAGTGAAGCCGCTGCTGGATTTCTTCTCAGCGGACGAGAACTCTATGGCGCTGCTGCTTGAAGAAGGCGCGGGCGATCCTGACTGGGCGAAGACGCTGCCACCGCCGCAGTGGTTCTCCGGACACGAGGGACTGACGACGGTGGGTGCGCTGCTGGATTATCTGCGCGATGCGCCGGGGGCCTTTGGCGCGGATACGACGCAGGTGATCAGCGAGCTCGAGCAGTACGAAACAGTGCTGAAGAAGACTGCGCAGCGCGATCTGCGCTGGCAGCTTGCGGTGAGCTGGCGGTAAGACGACGCCGCACCGCGAGATTCCTTGAGAAATTCAACGTCCAAACTGGCGCAGGTGATGGTCGGCGTGCCGCCACGCCCAGCGCATCCATTCCTCTTGTGACATGGGTCCGAAGTATGGGTGAGCATGACCATCCAGCGTACAACACAAGCTATTTCCAGATGCCGAGCAATTGACGGATAAGGACGATCTGGCCGGTGTGGTAGCTGGTGTGGTCGCCGGCGAGCAGGACTTCGCGCAGCAGGTTCTGTCCGTCGCCCCAGGGGATTTTTGCGTACAAGTTGGAGGAGGGTTCACCGACGAGGCGCTCGAATGTCTCGATATCCTGCTGGACGGCGGCGACGGCCTCGCGCCATGCTTCTTTGCCGGGCGGTGCGGGCTGTGCGGGCCAGTAGTCACGGGGCCAGTTGGGCTCGGTGTAATTGGGATTGGTGCAGAAGTCGACGAGGTCGTGGAGGGTGAAGCGGATATGCTGGACGAGCTCCCATGCGCTATGCGGGCAATTTGCGGGGCGAGTGCCGCAGTGCTCGGCGGGGAAGTCTTTGACGGCAGATGCAAAGTCAACATGCGCTCCCTGGCCGCGCAGGAAAGGAATGAGTTGATTGCGGAGAATGCGATCTTCGGTGGGCATGGAAAAGCCTCCTGTGTATTCGATGCAGGAGGCTTTTGAAGCTGAACGAGAAACGCCGGCAGTGACGTCAGACCGTGACGGTTGCCGAGGTTTCGCGGCGGTCACTGAAGACGTTGCCGAGGCGCTTGATTTGCGCGCCGACGCCGCGGAGCTTTTCTTCGATGTGTTCGTAGCCGCGATCGATGTTGTAGATGCGGTCGAGGATAGATTCGCCGTCAGCGACGAGCGCAGCGAGGACGAGCGAGGCCGATGCGCGGAGGTCAGAGCACATGACGGCGGCCGCCGAAAGCGGAGTTTTGCCGCGCACGGTGGCGACGCGGCCGTCGATGCGGATGTTGGCGCCCATGCGGACAAGTTCCTGCACGTGCATGAATCGGTTTTCGAAGATGTTTTCCTTGACCTGGCTGACACCGTCGGCCTGTGTGGCGAGGGCCATGAACTGTGCCTGCATGTCGGTGGGGAAGCCGGGGTATTCCTCGGTGGAGATATCAGCAGTTTTGAGTGCGCCTTCACTGCGGACGCGGATGGAGTCCTTTCCGAGGATGTCGATGCGGACACCGCACTCCTTGAGCTTGTCGATGACGGCACCGAGGTGCGCGGGATTGCAGTGGGTGACGCAGAGGTCGCCGCCGGTGATGGCGCCGGCGATGAGATACGTACCGGCCTCAACGCGGTCAGGGTTGATGCGATGGCGTGCGCCGTGGAGTTTCTCGACGCCCTGGACGCGGATGGTGGAGGTGCCTGCGCCCTCAATCTGCGCGCCCATGGCGGTGAGCAGCGCGGCCAGATCGGTGACTTCCGGTTCACGGGCGGCATTCTCAAGGACGGTTTCGCCTTCGGCGAGCACGGCGGCCATGAGGAGATCCTCAGTGCCGGTGACGGTGATTTTGTCGAAGAGAATGTTTGCGCCCTTCAGGCGCTCGGCGCGGGCCTCAACATAGCCGTGCTGGTAGCTGATGTTGGCGCCCATTTGTTCGAGGCCCTTGATGTGAAGATCGATGGGGCGAGCGCCGATGGCGCAGCCGCCGGGCATGGAGACGCGCGCGATTCCAGTGCGGGCGACCAGCGGGCCGAGCACGAGGGCCGAAGCGCGCATGGTCTTGACGATTTCGTACTTGGCGGTAGGCTCGGAGAGCACGCGGCAACTGATGGTGGTGCGGTGCTGGGCGCGACCATAGCCGAGTTCGACCTCGGCGCCCATGGAAGTAAGCAGTTTGCGCTCGGTTTCGATGTCGCGCACCTGTGGGATGTTTTCGAGGATGACTTCATCTTCCGTGAGAATGGCCGCAGCCATGCAGGGAAGGGCAGAGTTTTTGGCTCCGCTGACACGGATGGTGCCGAGGAGAGGATTGCCACCGCGAATGACGAATTTGTCCATGATCGAGTCGACTTTTGGGGAAGAGTCCGCGTTCCTTTATTGAATAGGAAAAAATGCGGAGAGTGAAAGTAGCCGGGCGAATACGTCTGTGGAAGATGAGAACTGAGGTTTGCCTGGCAGGCTTGTGCATGATGGAAGGACCGGAGCGCGCGGAGCGCTCCGGCCCGGCTAATAGCTGTTTGAACCGAGGTCTTCGATGGCGCGGCGGACATTGCCGTCAGAGTTGGCGAGACGGCGAACAGCTTCCGGCTTGTCGACGCCGGCTTTGAGCATGACCAGGGCGACGGGTACGCTGCGGCCAGCCGATTTGATGACTTCGACGGCCTGATCACGACCGATGTGACAGGCACGCATGAGCATACCGATGCCGCGCTCGACGAGTTTCGAATTCTGCATGTGTACGTTGACCATGAGATTTTCGTACACGTAGCCGAGCCGTGTCATGGCGCCAGTGGTGATCATGTTGGTGATCATTTTCTGGGCGGTGGCGGCTTTCATGCGGGTGGAGCCGGAGATGACTTCCGGGCCAACATCAGCGACGATGGCAATGTCAGAAGCTTCGGCGAGCGGCGTGCCCTGATTGCAGGTGATGCATGCGGTGCGGGCGCCACGTTCACGGGCATAGGCTATGGCGGCGACGACGTAAGGGGTGCGTCCGCTGGCAGAGAGCCCGATGATGACATCTTTGCGGCTGGGGCGACGGCGGGCGATGTCGCGTTTGCCCAGTTCCTCAGAATCTTCATTGACCTCGACGGG
>JAJZIF010000479.1 GCA_021810735.1 Acidobacteriota bacterium | reverse complement strand
ACCAGATCACGGTCAAGTGGAAGTTCACCAGAAAACTGGCACGCCTCAAACTCAATTACTCATTCAAACGGTCACGGTACTAGCTGTAATGCAGGATGCTTTCCGCCTTTCTATCACGCGCGACAAAACGGATCGAAGAAAATCCCTCACAATAGCTGAGACCGAGCTCCGCAAAATACAAGACGTCGTTACAAAGCTGTTGTATGCCTTGAGTCAACCTGCTCCCAATTTCGGTCACGTAACAGAAGACGCCATTTTTCCCGATGGCTGGGTTCGGATCGCAGGCCCCATGGCACAGGAGTTAGAAGCGGGGGACCATAAGGCAAGAGTACTGCAGGGCAGTCTACTAGCATCCAGGACTGCGTTTCGCGATCTGATGGGACAACTTCGCACGATGATGCTTACAGCCATCAGGAAAGATCTCATCGATGTAGTACAACGACAGGTACAGGATTCGAAGGAGCGGCTAACCTCTGCAATCGAAGAGATACAAGAGACAATTGCCTCACTAGGGCCAGATATCTCCTAAACTGCAAACGCCTAGTATAGATCGGCATCCCAGACGCGCTCGGGCCGCCCCTAAACTACCGTAGCCGGTTCTATAAAGTTCCCCGGAGGACGCTCACCAATTGCCTCAATCAGCCCTTGCGATTTGCTTCCCGCGTTTGATAATCTCCGAGCCATACGCCAAGTAATCGAGAACTCTCGTCGTCCCCAATGAGCGACCAACCAGAGGGCTGTCGCAGCGCCAGGATCAACATTTGTAAAAGTCGCTGACAGGACTACGTCGTCACGGCATAAAATCCTGGAGTAGCTCGCCATTTAGATCAATCGCCGGGTCTAAAGCCACCGCCTTTCAGGCGGTGAGCTTTCAGCATCCGTGCTGGATACTGGAAGGATGGTGGAGTACAGGAAGAGCGCGCACGCGGTAAGGGATGTGAAGTATCACCTGATCTGGGTGACGAAGTACCGGTACAAGATGTTGCGTGGGGAAGTGGCGGAGCGTACGCGTGATCTGATCCGGCAGATATGCCAGTCACGTGAGGTGGTGATCGTGCAAGGGTCGGTATCGCCGGATCATGTCCATCTGCTTGTGAGCGTGCCGCCACAATTGACCCCGGGGAAGCTGGTGCAGTTCATCAAAGGGCGATGGAGCCGGATGCTGCAGGAGGAGTTTCCCCAACTGCGGAAACTGTACTGGGGACAGCATCTGTGGGCGCGAGGATATTTTTGCGCGAGCGTGGGCGCGGTGGATGAGGAGACGATCCGAAAGTACATTGAGAACCAAACGTGGGAGGATCCAGGTGAAAACTTCAAAATCACCGCGCCGCGCGAGCCTTAAAGCCGGCTCTCAGCCGGGAGCGCTTCAGGCGGCTTCAGCCGCAAACAGGCGACTTTCAGTCGCAATCAAACCCACCGGCTTTCAGCCGGTGGGCGTTTAGTCTATTGATATGTTATCTAAGAGTCATTGTACGAGAGCGGATTTACTGATACTGTCATCAAAATGGAAGGTGTCATTCTGAGCGCAGCGAAGAATCCAGAGCGCGATTGCAGCATTTACGATGCGGGTATCGTCGCGACTTTTCCCCACGCATGACCATACAAACCGTAAATCGGCTATAAAGTGGGATCAGGATCCTCGCCAGGAAGAAATTCCTCTCAGCTCGTCTATTGCGGCACCGACTTGAAATTCACGTTGCGACTTTCAATCGTCTCGTCCGCGGACTTGTCTCGACCGCTCTCCGGATGATGCAGCGCGAGCACTCCGTGCAGCACATAGTAGCCTTCATCGGCGCGGGTTTTTCCATCGCCGCGCACGATCGTTCCGCGAAAGGAATACCACACGCCGTGGACCACGCGCGTCTGAAAACTGATCTCGGCGCCGTCCAGGCTGGACGCATCGAAGAAAAATGTGAGCGGCGTATTGCTGTCCGTTTCTGCGTCGCCCAGCTGCGTAATATATCCGCTTATTTTGTTCCGGCTCAGGTCGATTTCAACGGTGTCGCTGCTGTGATCGAACTCATACGTGCCCCACACATCGTCGGGCAGCGTGGACGGCTGGCCCACCGGCTCCTGGGAGCTGGGGCCGGCCGGGATGGTCTCATCCGGCTCCTGCTGGGAACGACTGTGCAGCGTGGGAATGGAGCTTTGCTGCGGCCATGTCTGCACGCACATCGCCACTGCAAACAGAAAAGCGAGGGCAATCCTGGTCCGCGGCAATCGCGTTCGGCGGAAACATCGCATGGCCAGTCCTCCCGACACCGCGACCCTCCAGCTTACCCCCTGCGCCCGCCAATCGAGCATGTATTTCTGCCGATGTGGTTCGCAAGGTCACAGAAATTCATCGTCCGCCCCGGGCAGCGCTTTCCCCTGGCGTACCTGCCTCGGTTTCGCAAGTACATCCAGCCGCATCAGAATCTTTCTTGCCAACCCGGTCAGGGCAATCTCGGGCAGCTTGTTGGCCACGACCCAGTCTTGCGTCTCGGAATCGCTTGCGGACGACAGGCCGCGGAAGGTTTCCGCTTCCAGCGGGAAAACCTGTACATAAAAATTCTTGTTGGTAATGGCGTGCCGAATTCGCAACACCGGCTCGCTCGCCTTCGACTCAATCAGGTCGTGGTCGCCAAGCGTCGGCAGTTCCCACATTCCCGGCATTTGCGAGGCATCCGGCTGCCGCTGCACCAGCAGCACCTCCACATGCCGGCCCCCATTTCCCATGGGCTTCTTCACCAAGGCATAATGACTTTTCACGCTGACCATTTGCTTGCGTGGCCGCGCCGGATGTTCTCCCTGCGTCCGGCAAAACTCCCGCACCGGACAGCTTCCGCAGAGCGGACCATGCGGCAGGCAAACCGCCGCTCCCAGCTCCATCATCGCCTGATTGAATGTTCCCGGCGCGCCCTGATCCAGCAGCTCATTGGCCGCTTGCTTCAGTCGCGCCGCCGACGCGCCGCGGGGGCCCGCGCCCTTTCCCAGCACGCGCATCAACACACGCTCCACGTTTCCATCGACCACCGCGACCGCCTCCCCGCGGGCAATGCTGGCAATGGCTGCCGCCGTATAGTCTCCCACCCCCGGCAGGCGTCTCAATTCCAGCGACGACTTCGGCAGAGAGCCGCCATGCTCCTTCATCAGCAATTGCGCGGCGCTATGCAGCATACGAGCCCGGCGATAGTAGCCCAGGCCGCTCCACAAAGCCAGCACGTCCTCTTCCCGCGCCAGCGCCAGCGATGCGATGGATGGGAATCGTTCGATAAATTGCGTGTAGCGGTCCACCACTGTGGCCGCCCGTGTCTGTTGCAGCATCACCTCGGAAACCCAGATGCGATAGGGATCGCGCGTTTGACGCCACGGCAAATCCCGCGCATTCAGTCGGTACCACGACAGTAAAAGCAACCGAAAAGTTTCCCTGCCCTGCTCCGTCGGGACCGCATTCTCCATAGCGTCGATTCTAATGGGCAAGGATCGGATTTGTATCGAAGTCGACCGTGGCGAGTGTGAGTCATTGGTGACCTACGGAAGTGCCCATAGGTCACTCAGGCAGTGCCATCGCGTAACCTGGAACCGCGCGCTCAAATCCGCAAAAACCTTCCGA
>JAJZIF010000478.1 GCA_021810735.1 Acidobacteriota bacterium | reverse complement strand
TCCACAGCGAGGAGAAGTCGCAGGAGAAAGTCGCACAAAGGGCTTCAAGAACGCGTGTTAGGCCTTCATCGACTGAGGTCGTTTCGCCGATAATCTGGCTGACGATCAGCTGAATTCTCAATCGCCGCTCGCGCCGATTCTGCTGTGTTACGTCGCGAAAAGTGCAGCGCACGGAAACGGGCCCTGACTCTTCACGGCGACAACTCAGGCTGGCTTCTACTTCTACGGTCTCCCCCGCAGCATTTTGCAGCTTCAGCGGATGTCGTTCTACTCGTACACCGTGCAGCGCCTTGTGGAACAGCGCCGCAGCTTCAGCCTGTACTTCCGGAGGGAATGCCGATTCATAGCCAATTAGATTTTCGAACTGACCGGAGTCCAAGCCGAACAGGTTCTGCCAGGCCGGATTTACATAGAGATAGCGTCCACGGGGGCTGAGAGTTGCAATCATTTCCGTCGAATTCTCAAACAAATCCCGGTAGCGTTCTTCACTTTCTCGGAGAGCATATTCCGCGCGTCTAGTGGCGCTCAGATCCACAGCAACCGACACTAACCCTTCAATCAGGCCCGTAGCTGACCGGACTGCGGACAAATAGATCATGGCGGGAAAAGTGCTGCCGTCCTTCCGCCGATATCGCATCTCGAAGCCGCGCACTCGGCTTGCTGGAAAGCTGGCGACGTAGCGCACAAACGGCAACAATGCCTCTGCAGTTCCAGTGGGAATTTCCGCTGGAGTTCTGGAGGGGGGCACCGAATCTGCCAATTGTTCGCCCACTCGCGCCAGTTCGCTTGCTGGAAAGAGATCGGAGGATGTAACCTGCCCCAGTACCTCCGACGCCCGGTAGCCCAGCATCCTTTCTGCTGCTGGATTGAACAGGCTGATACGGCCGGAGAGATCACAGGCGATCATGACTGGGCCGGCTGAATCGAGAATGCTTCGGTGAAGGCGGGAGACGCGCTGCAACTGCCGCTCCGCTTCGCCCTGCCATAAGGTCCGGCGAAAACTCCACAAAGCCGCAGTAATTAGCAGCGCCTGAGCTGCTGTCCAGCAACCGGCAAACCAAAAGATCCACTGGTAGGCATGTGTCGGTGTACTACCAAACCGAGCCAGAATGATGGCGCCGGCAAGGGAGCAGAGAAGAGCCAGGACAAAAGCTCTTGTGATGCTTCGGGAATGGGCGAATCGGCTCAACCGCGATCCCGTCGAGGGAGTTTCGGGGTAAATTCAGGTTTCTGCGGTACAGATTGTGGAAAAAGTATAGGGGAATGAGAGAGCTTCCGATAGGGAAAACGAGCAGGGCCGAATACGGTGTCCCTCGCTAAGCAACATTTCAGCGCAGGATGCGAAGGCGGCAGCTCTTTATATCGTGGATTGCGAAATCCAGGAGGGTAGCAGGGGCAGAATGGCCAGGTGGAGGCGGCCGTCCTGCCCATATGGTTCTAAGCTGTCACCGGGTCCAGAACCCGGTTCCAGTGTTTTCCCGTTCGTGCGGTGTAGGCGCTTTTGTGCCAGGCATAGCCAGTGATCAGCGGCAGCGCCAGCGTGGCTTCGCTGTACACCATCTGCTCGAAAGTGGTGTCTACCTTGCCCCAGGAACTTGCTTCCTTGAGTGTGCTCGACGACAGGGCACCATCTCGAACGTCGGCGACCGTGATCTGAATCGCGTACTTGTGCATTGGTGCTTCGTTTCCCAAAATGTCGGCCGCAACCACGATATCCTGCGCGAAATTCTTCGGAACGCCGCCGCCAATCATCAGCAGGCCCGTTGTCGGATTTGCGATTTTCAGCTGCGTCAGCTCGTAGAAATCCTTTGCCGAATCGATGGAAACCTTCGGCTTATCGCCGCGTTTGTGCTGGTGTGCCACCAGTCCAAAGCCCGCTGAGCAGTCGCTGAATGCCGGGCAGAAGATGGGCACGTCCTTCTGATATGCCGCGAGGACGATGGAGTCCACGCCGCCCTTTTCGGGCGTTTTCCCTTCGTCTTCCAGCCAGACTCCCATTGCGCGGATGAACTCCCGCGAGCTGTAGGGACGTGGCTCGAGACCGTCGGCGACCTTCTCCGTGGTTTCGTCGCACAGGCGCAGCTCTTCCTCATCGATCAGCGTGTCGTAGATGCGGTCGATCATCAACTCGCGCAGCACACCATCCTGCGTACCCGACTTGAAAAGGTCGTCAGCAATGTAGTGCCTGAATCCCAGCGCCTCAAAGAAGTCCTGGTCCACAATATTGGCGCCGGTTGAAACAACCGCGTCGACCATGTTGTTGCGGATCAGATCCACGAAAATCTGCTTCAGCCCTGCCGAGATCAGCGAACCGGCGAGGCACAGGATGATCCCGCATTCCTGATCCCGCAGCATCCGCTCGTAGATCGAGGCCGCCCGCGCCAGATCGCGCGAGCTGTAGGCCATTGACTGCATGGCGTCGACCAGCGGAACCACATTGTGTTCCCTGATGTCGATGTGGCGGATCGGCGTACTCAGTAATTCCTTTTTTGAAGGCATACGATTCCAGAATAGCAAAGGGACGGCTGGAGAACGTTGAGAATCGGTGAACAGATGGGCAGCTTTCCGAGCCGGACTGCCGCATTTATGCGTTGGCCATGCGTGTGACTTCCGTTCCTGACATGCACCGCTCCGGCCGCCTTCACTCCGGCAGCATTCACTTCTTTCCAGCCAGATCGCAGGCTCGCCACAAATACCAACTCGCCACCGAGCGCCATGGACGCCACTTCTCTGCGCGGCGCAGCATCTGCTCCTGCTTTGCGAGCATTGAGGCGTCGAACGGCTTGCTCTTCGGCAGACGATGGAAGGTGAGGGCGAACCCTTTGCGAACGCCATAGTCGGTGATGGGAAAAACATCCGGCCGGCCGAGGCGGAAGATCAGCAGCATCTCCACTGTCCACGTGCCGATGCCCCGCACCTCAGTGAGCCTTTTGACAATCTCATCATCCGGCATCCGGCGGATCTGGGAAATTGTGGGTACGGTTCCGTCGATGGTTTTTGCCGCCAGATCGCGCAGAGCCTTCGTTTTTGAAGCGGACAGCCCTGCGGCGCGCAGCATCTCGTCTGACGCCTGCAGCAGATGCTCGGGAGCCGGATGCAGTTCGCCGAAGGCGGTTAGCAGGCGCCTCAGAATTGCCCCCGCCGCTTTTCCGTGCAGCTGCTGATAGATGATCGATTCCAGTAGCGCCTCAAACGGCGAGTGCTGGCTCTGCAACCGCAGCAGGAACGGGCCAGCCTGCTCGATTAGCTGGCCCAGCTTTGGATCCGCGAGTGCCAGTTCCCGGCAGGCTTGCTCGGCGTCGTAGCGGACGGCGCGTCTTCCGTCGATCATGAGAGGCAGTGTACCGAAGGTTCTCGCGGGCCGCTCGCTCCTGAGCAGGTTCCACGGCCCTTTGATTCCCCTGGCTCTAAGACTCTTCCGTTATTTCGCTTGACAATCGCAATATCGACGCCCAATATGTTGGTGTCTTGACGGTTGTCCGCCAGGATGTGGTAGCGGGCTGGTAGATCGAAAGAACCTTCAGGGAGAAGGGGTTTTCACGGAGGCCAAAGCCAGCCGAGTCCTCCTTCATCGTGGCGTTTGAGAGGCTTCGCCCCTG
>JAJZIF010000477.1:887-3615 GCA_021810735.1 Acidobacteriota bacterium | reverse complement strand
CAGATCAGAGAGGCAGAAATCCCTCAGCTCCGCGGGCACAAATGCCTTGAGGACGGCGGCGCGGCAGCGATCGAGCAGGAAAATCTCGTCGCCAACCAGCACGTAGCCGGGCCGGAGCTGCCCGCTGCCTGCCGCGGCAGCTTCCATCTCGGCCACAAAACGGTCTGCCACCGCGAAGCCCGGCCCGGCCGCAGCGGCCGTTTTCCCCGCGGCGGGGCTGGCGCCAGAGCTCGGGCGCGCGGCGCTCAAAGCGCAATCCTCCCGGCAGCTCGGCGGCTCGATGGAATTCCCATGCGCATCCAGAATACCCTTCCCGGCGCGTCCAAACGATGCGCGGTTATCAACAGGGCTGCACGGATTCCTGTCGCAAGCCTCGTAGCGCCGCTATCGCGCTCCTCTGGGATACGAGATTTCGAATTTGCTGATCACGTTGCTGTTGCCGAACGGCCCACGCCATCGTGATCGCGAGCGAGTCCTAGAATCCTTCCACGACATCGGCCACAAGCTGCCGCGCGAAGTCCCGCGCCAGGCGCTGAATGGCCGCCGGATTTTCCTGAAGAAACGTGGGCAGAACCGTGGTGGACTGATATTGCTGGCGAAATACGTAGTTCTTGTTCTGGTAGAGAATCTTGCCGTTGCGGTCTTTGAGAGTGACTGAAACCACCATGGTGATGAGGAAGCTGGACGATTGCTGCGTGGACGCGCTATAGGTCAGCGGCGTCAGCGTTTGCTGCAGGAGGGTTCCATGCAGCACGGCGCCGGCGTCGCGGTCGTCTGCCGGCACCACGCGGTAATGGGTGTGCGCCTTGAACTCGCGAATGACGGCGCTGGTCAGTGCGGTCGCGGACCCGTAGGTGTCGGTATTGTTCTTAAAGACCGGCACGGCGAGGGTCTTCAGCGTGGGGGGCAGGTGGGTGGCGGCGCCCAACGTGTGGTAGCCGCATCCGGCGATGCAAAGCAAGGCGGCAAGCGGCGCAAGAACTAGCAGACGCATGACTCATGTTACCGCGCGGCTGCGTGGCAAAGCAGCGCGCTGCCGCACCCGGCCGCGGACCACGTACCATATTGCCCATGGGTTGGATTGGATGGGCTTTACTTGCCGCGGTCTTTGCAGCGGCCACTGCGCTGCTGACCAAAGTGGGCGTGGCGCACATAGACTCGAACCTGGCCACCGCGATCCGCACCACCGTGGTGGTGGTCTTCACCTGGGCCGTCGCGCTGGCCCTGGGCAAGCACGGCGAACTGCGCTCGCTTGACCGGCGCTCGGTGGTCTTTCTCGTCCTTGCCGGGTTCGCCACCGGCCTTTCGTGGCTATGCTACTTCCGCGCCCTGCAACTGGGCCCGGTTGCGCGCGTGGCGCCGCTGGACAAGCTGAGCGTGCCGCTGGTAATGCTCTTCGCCTTCCTGCTGCTGGGCGAAAAGCTGACCCTGGCTGAAATGGCAGGCGGGCTGCTGATCACCGTCGGGGCGGTGATCATGGTGCTGGGCTGATGGGAAACCGCGGGCGCCGCGCAACCCGCACCGGCAATCGGCTATTTCATGTTCATGCGGCTGCGCAGCCGCTTCAGCACGTTGGGCGGCACCAGCCCCGTTATGTCGCCGCCAAGACCGAAGACTTCCTTCACCATGCTGGAGCGCAGGAACGAGTAGCGCCCGGCCGGCTGCAAAAAAACCGTCTCGATCTCCGGCGCCAATCGCCGGTTCATCAGCGCCATCTGGAACTCGTACTCGTAGTCGGAGATGGCGCGAATGCCGCGCAGCACCGCCGATGCCCCCTCGCGCCGCGCAAAGTCCACCATCAGGCCGCTGAACGTGTCCACGGAGACATTGCTGATCTCGCGGGTGGCTTCGCAAATCATTTCCACCCGCTCTTCCACGGTAAACAAGGGATTCTTGACCGGGTTGTTGAGAATGGCCACCGTCAGATGGCTAAAGATCTTGGCCCCGCGCTGGATCAGGTCCAGGTGGCCGTTGGTTGGCGGGTCGAAGGTGCCGGGATAAAGGGCCTTTACGCTCATCAGCCTGCTCAAGTGGATTCTAACAGCGCGCGTCGGATCGCTGCTCCAGGCGACACTCATCCGCGGCCCCGCCGCGTTAGACTGGCCTCATGCCTCCTCTCACTGCCCGCAGAGCGCCGCTCTGCGTTTCGCTGCTGCTGGCGGCCGCGTCTCTGAGCCTTTTCGCGCAGACCGCGGAAAAGTCCGCCGCGCCCACGGCAGCGCAAGCGCCCGCCGCGCCCACGCGCGCCGACATTCTGCGCGGCGCATACGGCCCCTATCGTGCCAACAATGATCTGCTCTACTACCACCTGAGCGTCCGCGTGGACCCGGCCCGGAAGTTCATCTCGGGCAGCAACACCATCCGCTTCAGGATGCTGAAAAACGCCACGCGCATTCAGCTCGACCTCTATCCCGATCTCAAAGTCGACAAGATTCTTCTGGGTTCCAGGCCGCTCCAATATACACGCGAAGAGGGTGCCGTCTTTGTGGACTTTCCCAGAACCCTGCGCAAGGGCCGCGTCTACACCATCGTCTTCTACTACGAGGGGTACCCGAAAACGAAGGGACGCTTTGGCGGCATCACCTTCGGCAAGGATCCCGCCGGCCGGCCATGGGTGGTCACCTCCTGCGAAGACGACGGCGCCAGCATCTGGTGGCCCAACAAGGACCAGTGGCGCGATGAAGTCAAGAATATGGAGATCAGCGTCGCCATCCCCAATGGTCTGGTA
>JAJZIF010000477.1:0-877 GCA_021810735.1 Acidobacteriota bacterium | reverse complement strand
GTTCATGGGCAAGACCAGCCTCGGCAACGGCTATACCCGCTGGAACTGGTTCGTGCACTACCCCATCAACAACTACGACGTGGCGCTGAATATCGGCGACTACGTGCACTTTCACGATCATTACGGCTCATTGCCCCTCGACTATTACGTGCTCCCGGAAGATCTGGCCAAGGCAAAGAAGCAGTTCCAGCAGGTCAAAGGCATGCTGCAGGCATTCACGCACTACTTCGGCCCCTATCCCTTTCCGAAGGACGGCTACAAGCTGATCGAAGTGCCCTACGCGGGCATGGAGCACCAGAGCGCGATTGCCTACGGCAACGGCTTCACCAACGGCTACCTGGACCGCAATTGGACCCACACCCCCTACAGCATGAAGTTCGACTTCATCATCATCCACGAGAGCGCGCACGAGTGGTTCGGCAACAGCATCACGGCTGCCGACCGCTCCGACATGTGGATCCACGAGGGCTGGGCCACTTATATGGAAACGCTCTACGTCGAATACTGGTGGGGACACAACGCGGCCATCGAGTACCTCAACGGGCTGAAGCCCAAGGTGAAAAATCTACGGCCCATCGTGGCCGAGCGCGGCGTGGACGCAACACCGCCCGAGGATCAGTACTTCAAGGGCGCGCTGATGCTGAACACGCTGCGCAGCGTCGTGAACAACGACAAGCGATGGTTCGCCGTCATCCACGGCTTCTATCAGCACTTCCAGTATCAAAACATCATGACCGGAGACGTCGTGGCCTATTTCGATCGCGCGACCGGCATGAATCTCACGCCGATCTTCGATCAGTATCTGCGCCACGCGTCCATTCCCACCCTGGTGTTGAAATTCGACGCGCCGCGCGGCACAGTGGCCTACCGCTGGAAG
>JAJZIF010000476.1 GCA_021810735.1 Acidobacteriota bacterium | reverse complement strand
TGAAAGTCGATGGCACCACGCTGGAAAACTCTGCCCTGCGTGTGGTCATCGATCCCAAGAATGGCTGCATCACCAGCCTCTACGATAAGCAGTCCCGTTTTGAAAGCCTCGCCAGCGGAAGCTGCGGCAACCTGTTGCAGGCCTTTGTCGACAAGCCGAAGGAATATGATGCCTGGAACATCGATTCAAATTTCTCCGAGCACGAAACTGACCTGACGATGGCCGACAGCGTTCAGGTGATCGAACGCGGCCCGGTGCGCAGCGAAGTTCGCATCACCCGGCACTGGGATAAATCCACCTTCGTGCAGAACATCATTCTCTACGCGGGCCTGAAGCGTGTCGATGTCGTCAACGACGTCGACTGGCACGAAACCCACATTTTGCTGAAGGCCGGCTTTACCTTGGCTGCCAGCGGACCCAAGGCGACGTTCGAGATTCCCTATGGAACCATCGAGCGCCCCACAACACGGAACAATTCGGTGGAAGATGCCAAGTTTGAGGTCCCCGCACAGCGCTGGGCCGACCTTGGCGATGGCCAGCACGGCTTCAGCCTCATCAACGATTCGAAATATGGCTACGACGTGAAGGGGAATGTGCTGCGACTCTCTCTGCTGCGTTCGCCAGTCGATCCCGACCCGGATGCCGACCGCGGCCCCCAGCATTTCCGCTATTCCCTCTATCCACATGCCGGTACCTGGCAGCAGGCGAAAACGGTGCTGCACGGCTATGCCTTCAATTACGGTATGCACGCCATGCAGACGGACGCCCACACGGGCGAGCTGTCGGCCACGCATTCCTTCGTGACCATCCAACCGGAAAACCTGTTGCTAAGCGCAATGAAGAAGAGCGAGGACGGCAACAGCCTGATCCTTCGCTTCTATGAGTGGGCGGGAACGAAATCGACTGCGGACATCAGCCTTCCCGATGGCGCGACGTCGGCAACCCTTGCCAACCTGCTGGAACAACCACAGGGCGATCCATTGCCCGTCTCCGGCAACCACATCACTGTGCCGGTGGGGCCATACTCCATCAACACCGTGCGTGTCGACTTCGGCAATCGCGGCGCAGGTTTCTGGCAGGCACAGAAGTAACCTGAAAATACGTTCCTGAACCAAGACAACGGCCTTTCCTTCGGGAAAGGCCGTTGTCTCAATGGGCGCGCCGCACCAGCGTCAATAGCGCCCCACACCGCCCAATCCACAGCCACAGGCCATCGGATAGGCAGTTTTAGTGTATTTCCGCAACGCAGTGTAAAATTTTCCCCGGAGGAGTAACCACGTGAAGCGTGTTCCCAAACTAGTTCCCCTTTTTTCCTTGGTATTCGGTATCGCTGTCTTTTCAGTCTTCGCCCATGGACAGAGACGAGGTCCAGTGGCTCCGGCTGGGGCGTATACCTTTCCCCCGCAGGCGCAAAAAGTTGTCGACCTTTTAGGTACATTCGGTTCCATCCCCGATCAGGGCTGGCAATATCACGTCGGCGACGTTCCCCACGCGGAGCGGCCCGATACCGACACTAGTGGTTGGCAGACCGTCCAGTTTCCTTTTACTGCGCCACCGGAGGCGGTCTGGTTTCGGCGCCTGATCGAAATCCCGAAATCCGTGAATGGCTACGACATCAGCGGCGCACAAGTCTGGTTGGAACTCCCACGTTCCAGGGGAACGGACATTCTGTATTTCAATGGCAGCCGCGTCGCGCTGGGTGAAAGCCTGGAAAAGCAGTTGCTCTTCGGCAATGCCAAGCCCGGTGACAAAATTCTGGTCGCGGTAAAGATGCTGGACACTCCGGAGCCAAAACGCGTCTTCGGATTCCGGCTCAATGTTGTCTTTGCCGGCAATCGCCCCAATCCGCAAGATCTTCGCGATGAGTTGATTTCCGCCGCGTACCTGCTGCCCACCATCACGCCGGACGCAGCGACACTCGCTGCGCGGGAAAAAACTCTCGATGATGCCGCCACCTCCGTGGATCTCTCGGCCCTCGATAAGGGCGATCAGGCGGCCTTCGACGCTTCTCTGAATAAGGCGCAATCGACGCTGGAACCTCTCCGTCCCGCGCTGCAACAGTATGACATTCATATGACGGGCAACTCCCATATCGACGCTGCCTGGCTATGGCCGTGGACCGAAACCGTCGACGTGGTCCACCGCACATTCGGCACCGCATTGCAGTTGATGGATGAGTATCCCGACTACACCTACACGGCGTCTGCGGCTCAATACTACGAATGGATGCAGGATAAATATCCTGACATGTTCAAACAGATTCAAGAGCGTGTAAAAGAAGGTCGATGGGAACTGGTCGGCGGCATGTGGGTCGAGCCGGACCTGAACCTGCCCGATGGCGAATCCACCGTACGCGAAATTCTGCTGGGCAAGCGCTACTTCCAGAAGAACTTCGGCGTGAATGTTCGCATCGGCTGGAACCCGGATACCTTCGGCTATAACTGGCAGTTGCCGCAGATGTACAAGAAGTCCGGCATCGATTATTTCGTCACGCAAAAGATGTCCTGGAACGACACCAATCAGCTTCCCATGAAGTTGTTCTGGTGGCAGGCGCCGGATGGCAGCCGCGTACTCACCTATTTTCCGCACGGCTACGGCAATCCGATTGAGCCGGTGAGCATGGCCAGCTATCTGGCCACGTCCGTCCAGCTCAACCCAGGCCAGAACGAGATGATGCATCTCTACGGCGTTGGCGATCATGGCGGCGGTCCTACACGCGACATGCTCGACAGCGGCATGCGCTGGATGGAGTCCAACAAGGTCTATCCGCACGCGGAATTTGGAGTGGCCCAGAGTTTCTTCGACAGTATGGACAAACGCGTCGATACGGCGGACGCTCCCATCTGGAACTACGAAACTCTGGCCGCCGGCAAGAAAACCTTGGCAGCTCCGCCTGCAGGGCAAATCAGCCTGCCGGTTTGGAACGATGAGCTCTATCTGGAATTTCATCGCGGCACGTACACCACCCAGGCCAAGCAGAAGTGGAATCTTCGTCACGGCTCGGAGTGGCTCCTGAACGCGGAAAAATATTCCTCGCTGGCTTGGCTCGGCGGCCTCAATTATCCCAACGATCAGCTCACCGCGGCATGGAAACTGCAGGTCTTCAATGGCTTTCATGATCTCGCCGCAGGCTCCGGCATCGGCGTGATCTATAAGGACGCTCAAAAACAGTTCGATGTAATCCATTGGACCGCCATGGGTGCAACGCACAACGCGCTGTCGGACATCGACAGTCACATCGATACAGACGCCCACGCAGGCGTTCCAGTTCTCATCTGGAACCCATTGAGCTGGAATCGCACCGACGTTGTGGAAGCGAATGTGCAGATGCCGCAGGCGGAGCCGAACGGAATCTCTGTGCTCGATGCCCACGGCATGCCGGTACCGATGCAGATTCTTTCTCAGGACGCAAACACTCACAGCTATCATCTATTGCTGGAACCGAAGGATGTTCCGTCCGTCGGCTACACGGTGCTGCATGCCGTGCCCGGCACGCGCAAGGTTGCGAGCGACTTGAAGGTCGATGGCACCACGCTGGAAAACTCTGCGCTGCGTGTAGTCATCGATCCCAAGAATGGCTGCATCACCAGCCTCTATGACAAGCAGTCTCACTTTGAA
>JAJZIF010000475.1 GCA_021810735.1 Acidobacteriota bacterium | reverse complement strand
CGCCGGAGGAATTTGCAAACGGCTATGCAAATGTGGCCAGCAACATGCGCTTTGCACATGCGCGCAGCCTCGACTGCGGCTGCGCGCTGAATACGCAGCGAAACTCAAACACGAGTGCTCTCACTTATGCGGACTCAACGAAAGGGGCAGCTCAGAATCTACCTCAAGCATAGGCGACTAACTGAGAGATAGAGTACGCGCCGAAAGGCGCCCAATGAGAAAGGGCAGAGCCTAAACCCTGCCCCTTTACGATCCGTACTTGAGATGCACGCCGGCTAGTTCATGTAGCACCGCTCTACCTGAGAAACAACATTTCCTGCATTTGTATCCCACCAATACAACAGTGCGTCGCTGACAATGTAATCCAACGGAAGGCCGGTCGCGTTGGCGAATGACTGAACGCAGGTCATGGCGTCATCTGAGATTAGCGGGTTGGTAGTGGTGAGCTTTACGGGTTTCAGAGATTCGAATGATCAGCGCACTCGCGGCTGGAACAACAATTTCCAGCTTTCCGTCCCGCACGGGCTGCATCCCGGACTTGCCGGGGCTCCAGGAGCCATTACTGGAAACCGTAGCCTGCGCCAGCGCGACGCCCGTCTTGCTTTCCAGCGATGGAGCAGTTAATGCCGATACCCGCGCGGATCGAAACTCACCCGGAGTGATCACGCGTACCCCAATGTCCTGGGTAGCATCTTGATTGATCAACGTAAGGTCCAACGTATGATTGTCAGCAAGAACAGCATGAGCCTTCATCTTCAGCGCTCCAGCATCGTAATCGAGCGGCAGGACTCGGCCATGCCCAGACTGCGCGAATGCAAGCATCCCGTAATATAAGGGTCTCGCTGTGTAGCCGCCGTCCTCACGCGCGACAATCGGCGAATACGAACTGACAAATCCAAGTTGATTCACTCCCGTCTCCATATTCAGCCCCTCCGCCTCTGCCTCGGCCAAAGTAAACATGTAGTCGAGTCCCCACAACGCGGAAGCAAACGTGTCGCTCACGCCGGGTTTGCCTCCGCCGAAGCAGGAGTTCGTCTCGCAGATGCGGAATGGCAGCCCGCTCGTGTGCGAAGTCTCCCGCATCTGCGCCAGCATTCGCGTCAGTTTGGGATCGGGTTTGAGCAGGTTTTCTATCGTCGACGCGGGATTTTTGGGTGGCCCCTCGGCATAATAATGATGAGTCAGCAGTTTCATGTTCTTTGCCGCATGCTGCGCAAACTTGCCAACCCAGTCCGTGTGTACCGCTACGTCCGGCCCGGCAAATACAGCCCCCGGAACAACTCGTGCGATACGCCCTGCGTAGTCCTGATACTGCTCCCGCCATTGTTCATAATCGTATCCCGCGGCGCGGTGGGCGTGTACAAACAGGTCCGGTTCATTGCCGACTTCAAACATCACGGACCCAACGCCGACAATCGCTGCAATCGCGCGGGCCTCTTCGACGGCCTCATCCTCGCGATCCTGTCCCAGATTCAGAACCCAGATCAGCGTCCAGCCCGTAGCGCGCAGAAATCCCGCCAGATTTTGGATCGATGCCCGGTTCGCTATCGTCGCCTTCGGTGCGCTGACTGCGGCTCCATCCCGAGACCATGCCGCGTAGTCCGATGTATTTCCACCCACTCGAATGACGCCCTGCGGGGACAGCGTCCGGACCATTTGCGCATACGAATGATTTTCTGGATGCAGAAAAGTTTCTAGCGCCACCGAAGATATTTCGTAGCCCAGCCCCATGAAGCGCGGCGAGATACTCTTTCCTGCTCGACGCGGATCGACAGCAATCTCGACGGCTCGGCCATTCATCGACGCAGCGTGAGCGCTGCGCAGCGCGTGGAACGCCGTGATCGCAGCCATGCCTTTCAGGCAATCTCGTCGATCCATCCCGAATCTCCTGATCTACCTTGGTGTTGCCAAGTCTCTTCGACTCACTCCGAGAGTGGCAGATCCTTCATCGTGCTGGTGATTCCCACCGGCCTGAGTTGGCGGAACGGAAGATCGCTTCGATGACGGCCATGTTCTGGATCGCGTCTTCGACGGGCACGGGAACTTCCGTCCCATCCAGAACGGCCTTGGAGAACGCATCGCCCTGCAGCGTGTATTGATCGTATACAGGAAAGGTTTCCGTGCGGATGCCGCTGCCGGAAAGGTCTCCGCCGTTGTCGATGAAAATGCGAGTGGGCCGGTTGGGAGGCGCATTGAAAGGAATCTCGATTTCGATACGCCCGCGAGTCCCCAGAAATTGCATGCGCTGGTAGGGAACCAACTGCGTGCTGCACGTGAAGATGGACTGACCCCCGGGAAACTCGAGAATCGCCGACGTCAGCCGATCGATGTGCGTCTTCGGATCGCGGTCGATACAGCCGACGACGCGCGTGGGCTGCTGTCCAAATCCAAATCTCGATGCGTGGACTAGATAGCAACCAATGTCCATCAGAGCGCCCCCGCCAAATTCAATGTGGTTGCGAATGTTCGCCGGATCGACATTGAAGTAGCTGAAGAAGCCGACGATGGAGCGAAGTTCTCCGATGCGTCGTTCGTCGAGCAGTTCGCGCAAGCGGAGCCATTGCGGGTAGCTGCGGATCATGAAGGCTTCGCCAATCTTGACTCCCGTCCGGGCGCGAACCGCGAGCAGCGACTCGGCTTCCGCGACCGTCAAACTCAGTGGCTTCTCGCAGAGAACGTGCTTGCCCGCTTCCGCGGCCTTAATGGTCCACGGGACATGCATCTGATTGGGAAGGGGATTGTAGACAACATCGATCGTAGGGTCCGCGAGGAGTTCTTCGTACGAGCCGTAGGCCGTGGGAATATCGAGGGCGTTCGCAGCCTTCCGAGCTTTCGCAAGATCGCGGGATGCGATGGCCGCGATGGTCGTGTACTGGCCTTGCTGCATCGCGGGCAGGACTTTTTTGAGGCCGATGGAAGCGGTGCTGAGAACTCCCCAGCGGAGTTTGTTTTGCATGGTGCAATCATAAAGGCCGAACTGCTCTCTTGTACTATTTTGCAAATCGTCACCCCCCCCAAACTGCCCGGCCGTCGATTCACCGACCACGAACTTCCAGGCCCGAAACCTGAGTCCGCGTGGGTTACGATCAAGTGGAACGGAGGCTTCCGTGCGATTGGGTATTGAACGGAGTGGAAAGCGTTACCTCAGGAATACTGTTTTGCTCGCGATCATTGCAGTCCTGACGGGACAGCTTGTAGCGCAGCAGCCCGCCGATCTGGCAAACCCATTTGTCGGCACCAGCGGCGACCACGGACAAACATTTCCCGGAGCGATTTTGCCGTTTGGCATGGTGACGGCAAGCCCGGACACCTATCCCAGCTCGCTGAACCACGATGCCCACGCAGGCTACAACTATCAGGATAAGAAGATCGTCGGCTTCTCCCATTTCAGAATGAGCGGCGTTGGTTGCGAGGGGCTCGGCGGAATCCTGTCCATCCTCCCATTCACGAGTGATCCAGCCTCTCTCGACCCTGCAGCCTATGCACAGCCATATGACTTGGATCCGGCGTTTAACCGGCCAATCCTCTGAACCACACGCAATCATTGGTATAGCTGAGAAGCGTTATTCTTTTCCAGTTGGGGTTTTCTTCAGGAGGGCGTGGCCCTGCTTCTGCGTAT
>JAJZIF010000474.1 GCA_021810735.1 Acidobacteriota bacterium | reverse complement strand
CCTCCGGCAGGAATATGTCGATCCCATGACCGGCAAGAAAGACTGGAAGCTGCTGCATCTGGGCGAGATCCAGATGGTGGCACTGGGTTTCTTTGGCCAGCCGGCGCAAACTGCGGGAGTCACGCCGGCGGCGGGAATGCCGGGTGCCAGCGGAATGCCGGGTGCCAGCGGAATGCCTGGCGCCAGCGGAATGCCGGGTGCTAGCGGAATGGCCGCCATGGGCGGTATGCCTGGAGCTGCCGGCACGACGTTGAATAGCTCGCCGGATATTGGCGGCAACTCGCTCGACGGCACATCCGACGCAGGCGCAACCTCCGATCCAACGAATTCCAATCCGGGCATGAATGGCAGCGCCTTGGGTGCGAACCCGCAGAGTCAGCAGAGTGCGACCGACCTTGGCTCCGACAGCGGAGGGCCTGCATCCTCCGGCCTATCGATAGGTTCGCCAATGGGTTCATCGATGGGCGCATCGCCCAACGGCCTGCAGAGTGGCGGCCCGATGGGGATGGGCGCTGGCGGTGGCACCGGGCAGGGGAGTTCCGCCACGCCCGCCGCAGGCGGAATGTTTGGCGGCTCCACTGGCGCCGCAGCGGGAACGGCTGGCGGCGCGCTCGGCAGTACCGCGATGGGCGCTCCAATCGTCGGGGTCACCGTGCCGTTGAAAAAGAACTCCATGATCTCCTATCGCAAGAAGAAGATCTACAACCAGTGGCAATTTGTCTACAATCCGCAGGAAGAGATCACGGCTGCGACTGGGCAGTCCGGTTCGACGCCCGGCGGAGGCATTGGCACGCCGGCCGGAGCATCTTCTCCGGGAACAACTCCAGGCATGGGCGGAACGACAAGCTCAGGCCTGGGGGCTACACCTGGAGGCATCGGGAGTTCTCCGACGGGCTTCGGGGGCGGCATGGGATCGCCTTCGACCCAATCCAGTCCCGGCGGCAGTTCACCCTTCTAACGCAGGCCGGTCTCCCTTAAAAAACATACAACCCTCGCATTGTGGACGCGAGGGTTGTATGTTTTTTAAGAAGCGATTCCAGGACAATTATGCGCTGAAGAATTATGCGCTGAAGGAGGAGCCGCAGCCGCACGTGCTTTTGACGTTGGGATTCTCGAACTTGAATCCGGCAGCTTCCAGCGTTTCGACATAATCCACCACGCATCCGCTCAGATACATCAGCGAAGTGGAATCCACAAAAACCTTCAGGTCGTCGAAATTCAATACCTTGTCCATCATTCCCGACTGGTTTTCGAACGACATGGAATATTGAAAGCCGGAGCAGCCGCCGCCCACCACGCCAAGGCGCAGACCTGCGGGAACTGGATCCTGGGTCGCCATGATTTCGCGCACTTTCTTGATTGCCTCGGGTGTCAGCGTTACCGGGGGAGCTTTTACGGGTTCGGTTGTTGGATTCGTCGTCATCGTTGCCATGATGGATAGTCCTCGCGTTTCTTCTATCTGTACGTATGATACTGGGAAATCCTCGGCAAAACAACCGGAAAGGGCCGCTCGATATCGATCAAAGGTACTCCCTTGTGCCGGTCAAAGACAGGCCCGCTCCAGAAAAAAATACTCTCGCGATGCAAAAACCCTCTATCGCAAGTGTCAGGTTTGGGAGTAGGATACAGGCCAAAGTGGTGATTGTGTCGGCGAGGGATTGAATTTTCTCCTTCTTCCGCCGCGCCATCGCAGTCACGAAAGCTATGCCGATCGCGAGGTGATCCTATGAGCTACGTGTTGATAATCTGGACCGTCTGGATAGCATTGGGCGTGATCCTCCTGGGCCTCATTATTTATCGCAGCACCATCACCCGAAATGAAGAGGACCAGATCTTTCTGGATGATGGCACCGATATGCAGCATCACGAGCAGGAAGAGATTCTGCGTAGAGTCAAGCCGGTGGAAAGAATGATCCGCATTTTCGGCGGCGCGGAGGGTCTGGCGACACTGGGCCTTCTGGCGTTCTACGTGACGGATGCGCTGCGTCAGTTTTGACGCTCTCAACAAGCGAAACAGCGCGGGATCGGGCATAGCCGGTCGATAGTAGCCGATGGCGGAACGGCACAGGATGTCCCTGCCCGATCCCTACTTGATGGAGAGTTCTCCCCGGTTCCGGACGCGGCGCGGAGCTCCATCGCCAACGTACGCGTGTCTGGACACAGCGGAGCGCGATATTTTTATCCGTGATACGAACGGCATCTCACGGCGACAGAGTGAGGCAGAACTCGATGGCTTGGATTGAACGCATTTCCTGCGACGTCTGCGGTAAACAGATGGGTAGAGACGAAAAGTGGTGGATCGCCACGAATGAGTGTGTGCCTTCCGGCGACAGGAGAAGCGGGCAGCCGACTCTAAAATTGATGCCGTGGGATAATGCGCTGGCCCATAGCGCGGAGAGCAAGCACCTCTGTGGCGCGGGCTGTGCCCACACCTACATGGACCGGTGGATGGCGGGATTTCGCGCCGGCACCGAAACGTGTGTCGGCGTGCCAGTCAACTCCTGACCCCTTCCGCTGAAGTTACAGCACATGCGGCGACCTGCTTCCATCCGCCCTACTCTTCGGCGTGTTTGCTTTTCTGGCTGACGCTCAACTGCGGTGCCGGAGCAAGTGAGCTACGATACTGAAGACGACGAATCCCGCCGACACGTTGGGATCATGCGCATCGCGAGAGGACTGATAGCTTGGCATACGACGACCTGAGGAACTGGATAAAGACGCTTGATAAACTAAAAGAAATCAGATATATCAAGTATGAAGTTGATCCAATACTTGAGATGGCTGAGATCGCCGATCGCGTCTCCAAATCGGCACCTCCAGCCTGCGCCGCCGGTGGCCCCGCCCTCATGTTTGAGAATGTCAAAGGCTATCCCGGCGCCAAAGTCTTGATGAACCAATTCGGCAGCGAGCGCCGCATGTGCCTGGCACTCGGCGTCGATTCGCTCAACGAAGTGGCCGATCGCATCCGCGAACTGATGAATCTCCGCTCTCCCGAGGGCTTTCTCGACAAGGTCCGGATGCTCCCCATGCTCGCCGAGATGGGAAAATTCTTCCCCAAGCTTGTCTCCGCGAAAGATGCGCCCTGCAAGCAAGTCATCCTGCGCGAGGGATTCAGCGTCCTCGACTTTCCCATCCTGCAATGCTGGCCCCAGGATGGCGGCCGCTTCATCACCCTGCCGTGCGTCATCACGCGCGATCCGCGCAGCCCGGCAGGGAAGCGCAACGTCGGCATGTATCGCATGCAGGTCTATGATGGCCAGACCACTGGCATGCACTGGCAGCGCCAGAAGGTCGCGGCGGAACATTATCGTGAACGCCTGCGCCAGTCCGCCGAGGCCAGTTCTGACGATGCAGCATCCGCCCGCGTGGCGCGCATGGCGGAAACCGGTGGCGGCGCAATGCTTCCGCCCAATATGACGGACCGTGCCCCATTCAAGCCTGCTTTTGGCTTGAGTGGGATAGAAGAACTGCCAGCCGCCGGAAACGTCACTGTGCGGACAAAATCTTCAGCGGAAATTTTGGAAGTGGCCGTCGCCATCGGCACCGATCCCGCGACCACATTTTCCGCCATCGTGCCCGCGCCGCCGGAGGTGGAGGAATTCATCATCGCCGGCTTCCTCCG
>JAJZIF010000473.1 GCA_021810735.1 Acidobacteriota bacterium | reverse complement strand
GGCCGCCGCGCCTGACGAACCGTATACTCAAAGTCTCCATGCTTCGCATTCTGGGAACAGGATTTGCGGCGCTTGCTGGGCTGGCATTCGGCAGCTTTCTGAACGTGTGCCTCAGCCGCTGGCCGGCGGGTGAAAGCGTGGTGGCTCCGCGCTCGCACTGCCGAAGCTGCGGGCACACGCTCGCCTGGTGGGAGAACGTGCCGCTGGCAAGCTGGCTGGCGCTGCGGGGCCGTTGCCGCGGTTGCGGCGCACGGATCGGCTGGCGGTATCCGCTGGTGGAACTGGCGGTGGGCACGCTGTGGGCGGCCTGCGCGTGGCCGTTTACAGGCCAGCTTCTGCAACCGAGCGCATCCGCCGTAGAAGTCTATGCCGGTTTGACGGCGATGCTTGGCGGGATGATCCTCTATTGGCTGCTGGTGGCGCTTGCGGTGCTGGACGCCGAGCAGTTCTGGCTGCCGGACCGGCTCACATGGCCGGGAATTGCCCTGGGCTTTGTCTATTCGGTTCTGGCATCCTGGCTCTCGCGTCAATCGCTGCCGTCCAGCTCATTGCACGCTACCTCAGCGCACGCGGCAGTCGCTTCTCTGGTCGCCATTGCGGCGGCGGGTGGCTTGATTCTATTCATACGCTGGGTTTACTGGCTGATCAGGCGCCATGAGGGAATAGGGTTGGGCGACGCCAAGCTGATGGCGCTGCTGGCGGCCTGGCTGGGCTTTTCGGGCGCGCTGGTGGCCTTCGGTCTCGGCGTGTTTCTGGGCGCGCTGGTGGCGCTCGGCATTCTGGCCTTTTCGTCCGCGCGCAAGGACGCGAAGGAATGGGCGCTTACCAAGCTGCCGCTGGGCACGTTTTTGTGCGTGGGAGGCATCGTCAGCGGCTTATGGGGAAAGCCGATCATCGCAGCTTATCTGCGCTGGACTGGCCTGCACTGAAGCCGGGCTACGGCTTTGCATTGGCAATCTGGGGATCGCGGAGCGCCTTCGCCGCCTTCTTGTACTGGCGCGTGTCGGAGGTGTATTCGAGCACCTTGAGATAATTCGCGCGTGCCTCGGCATACTTACCCAGATGGCGGTAACATACGGCCAGTCCCCAATAGACGTCCGAATTTTGCGGATCAAGCACCAGCGCCGATTCGAAGCGCGACATTGCTCCCTTCCAGTCCCCGGTGCTGAGGTAGAAGTTTCCCACGCTGACGTCCTGCTTTGCGCTTGGGTGGGGCAGCTGACCATATCCCGCACCATGGCCCTTGCCATGCGGACCGTTATCGGGGGGCGGCAGAATGTCGGTCAGTCCGGTGAGGCTGGAACTCCAGCCCGTTTGCTGGCCGCTGCCCGGAGGGGATTGGTCCGGGCTGAGCACCGGATCCTGGTCTTTGGAGGGAAATGCCGGCGGCGGAGCGTATGTGGGCGCGTAGCCGCCTCCCAGACTGGCGTTCGGTCCGGAGGGCAGAATGGGAACCGAACTGGTATTGCCAGGGAAGGGATTGCCCTCTGCCTGCGATTGGGTGGCGGACGGCTGGGGCGCAGCGACTGGCTTGTTCTGGCCGGACTTGCTTTGATTGGACTTGTTCTGGCTGGAGCTGTTCTGGCTGGATGAGGAAGGCTGGCTGGCGGCGGGTGCTTCCGCATGGATGCGCGGGCACGCCATGCATGCGGCCAAAGCCAGCGCGACCGTGAAGCCAATCTTCATCTCGGCTACTGCCATCTCCTTTACTAATGTTACGATGCTTCGGGGAGCGTGAAAAATCACCCGCGCTCACGGGAAGCGCCACATACTTTCATGGGACTTATTATTCGTTCGTCCGGCATACATGCCGCAGGCTGCTACACAACCACCGCGATCCGCAAGGGTATGCGCGTGGCCGAATACACAGGCCACCGGTTGAGCAAAGACGAGGCCGACGTCCGCTATCAGGACTCGCCCGTCACCTATCTTTTTGGACTGGGCGACGGCTCGATGGTCATCGACGGGCACGGTCTGGCGATGTTCATCAACCATAGCTGCGATCCGAATTGCGAGACCAGCGAAGAAGACGGGCGCATCTGGATCACGGCTATCCGCAACATCGTAGCGGGCGAAGAGATCACCTATGACTACTGCCTCTACGACGGCGGGGACGATGAGGCGCTGTGCAACTGCGGCGCACGTGCTTGCCGCGGCACGATGTACGCCAAAAAGGAAATCGGAAGGCGGCAGCCGGCGAAGAGAAGCGGCAACGGCATCCGCGCCTGAGCCGGGTTGGCGAACATTGCTCCGGTCTCCTGGTCTCTGAGCAGATGATTCTGTAGCAGGCGATTGCCCGTCCCACAGTCCCAGGTGCGGAAATCCGGATCTGGCGCACCCAGGCGCTTTGAGCGCGGAGCCTGTGTGGGCCGCGCCGGCCTTCCACTACGGGTTGCAAGGCTGGCGAGGAAGAACATGCGTATCGCAGTGCGGGAACTGTGGTGCCGCCAATCCGCGTGTTTTACGGGAAACAAAATTACCTGCAAAAAATCTGTGGCAAAGAAAAATATTTTGAGGGGGGGTGGGTATGCGTTCAGGGGCCCGTCAGCCTGGAGTCGCGGAGCGCACGCTGGGCGACCTGAGGAGTGGGGTGTTGAGATAAAGCAGGCTGGATTGGCTCGGTCATGCTCGTGTTCTCCTTGGGCAGGCGCGTGGAAGCGGCCATGTTTTTATTGTGGTCGAAGACACGGAAATTAACTGCAAATGTAAGTTGATGAATTCGCAGAGGGTTGTCGCGTACGGGGCTTGACATTGCAAATGTGCGGCGGGTAACACAGCCGCCTGCCCCGCCGATCACGAGAAGGGTTGGAAGAGATGACCCGGCTGCCGCCAGGGAGTGGCCGGTGAGCGAATTTTGCCCTACGTTCCGGCACAAGCGGCGCTTCAAGCGGACTTCATCCGGGGCTACTTTCGAGCCAGGCTCCGGGAGGCAACGGCGCCACTGCTCTGGCGACGTACGCGGAAAACTGCTTCGATTCTCGCTACAGACAGAAGAGAATGACTGCCTGGGACTTGACGGAGAGGCGCGCAAAAGGTGGTTTTGTCAGCGGAATCACTTTTTACTGGTGGCTTTGGGGGCGCGGCTGGCTTCAGCGCAGGGTAGCGATTTGCAGCATTTATGGAGCAGTTGAGATCTCTCAAGAAAAGTCTCTGTGAATAAGCTGTTGAAAACCTGTGAATTCTGTTTAAATTTGGTGGATTATGTGGAAAACCAATTGACAATAGGTGAGCCTTGGCTCACGATTAAGACAAATTTAGCAAACTGCAGGTCCGCTCCTGAACGTGCTGAAGCAAAGGCGCCCCTGCCGGGCTTTTCCTCGACCGGGCCACGTAACAAGACTACACAACCTGACGTTTGGACCTTGGAAGAATCCATTCGGTTGCTACGGTGGAGACAACTCTGTCCTGGGGACTGGTCAAAACCCAATTCCGAGGTGAGCCATGATGGTCAAAGCATTGCGCGCCGGGCGCGAAGTTGCCGGCTTGCATGTGGGCGCTTGCAACGTCCGTCGCTACTTCCCTAAACACCTCCCAGCCATCGAGCTGCAACTGGATCATTTGCGGATTGAATGTGGGCTGCCAGCGGAATTTTGGCATGGCCAACCCGAGATACGCGATCCCCGGTTGTCT
>JAJZIF010000472.1 GCA_021810735.1 Acidobacteriota bacterium | reverse complement strand
AGTGAAGAATCCAGACGATATGCGCCTGGTCATTGCCGCCGTCACCCTCTGGATTCTTCGCTTCGCTCAGAATGACTCATCTCATTTTTAACTACAGTATCTGTAAATCGGCTATAGAGCAGTAAGTACGCCCACTTACTCGGCGAAGTCCACCCGCACCGGATGAGGAATGACGCCGCGCTCATATCCCATGGCAAGCAAGCGGCGTATGGCCTCTTTTCCGTCTTCGCCATAGTCCAGCGTACGCTCATTGACATACATGCCGACGAAGCGGTTCGCGGAAGGGGTATCGAGATCGCGTGCGTACTGCATGGCATGAGCAAGCGCCTCTTCGCGATGCTGGAGCGCATAACCTACACTGTCGCGGAGCGCCTGATTCATCATGCGATGCACGGGCGTGCCCAGATCGCGTCGGATCGCGTTGCCACCCAAGGGCAGCGGCAGGCCAGTTTGTTCGCTCCACCATGTTCCCATGTCGAGCACACAGGTCAGGCCATCGCGAGCATACGTGAGTTGGCCTTCGTGAATGATGAGTCCTGCGTCATATTTTCCAGCAAGTACCTGAGGGATAATCCGATCGAACGGGACCAGTTCCGTGGCCACGCCTGGCAGCGCCATCTGCAACACCAGATTGGCTGTAGTTAGCTGGCCAGGAATGGCGATGCGCAGGCGGCGAACTTCATCCAGAGAGTAGGCGCGCTTCGCGACGATCATCGGGCCATAGCCCTCGCCCACGCTGCCGCCGCATGGCATCAGGGCGTATTTGTCCTGGACGTATGGATACGCATGGAAGGAGATCGCGGTCACATCATAAAATGCTTCCCGCATGGCCTTCTGGTTCAACGTTTCAATGTCTGTCAGAGTATGGGTAAATTCATAGCCGGGCACAGTGACCTTGCCGGTTGCCAATCCATAAAACATGAAGGCATCATCGGAATCAGGACTGTGGGCGATGCTGATTTGTCGTACTGCGGCTTCGGTCTGCGTTGCCATAATTACTCCCAGACTTAAGAGTAAAGCAACGAGAACAAACAGCGCACATACCCCAGGGAAGCGCGGGCGTAAATTTTCAGTTGGTGGGATCGTGGGGTTCGACGAGCGTCGCTCCCCAGTCGCTCGGCCTAAGGTCGCGCGGGTTGGAATCTGATAGCCGGGTACGACTTCACGCGACTTGATCGGAAGACGGTACTGACCGATATCGCGAGGTGTTTCTTTGTGTTTGCACCAGCACGACAATCGAGACGCCGAGCAGTAGGCATTCCAAGAAGTAGTTGTATCCGGAAGGCAAAGACGTGGCCATCCGGGCGCGCCGCGTTGACTGGGTTGGAGGCGCGATTTCCCGGTTATCCGCTATCTCAACCGACTGGACGCTTTTCGGCGCCTGGGCAGGCGTTGGTTCCGGCGTCAGGACGGCCTCTTGAATTTCTTCTTCCGCTGCCATCACGGCTGATAGATTCGAGCCTTCAGGAATCGGCGGGGGTTCGATGTATTCGGGCTCGGGCGGGAACATCGCCATATCTACAGGGTTCAGTTGGACGTCCGATTCGTACGGTTCGATCGCGCTCTTCAGTTGCGTCAAAGACAGTTCGCCACCGGGATGTGAAGTCGAGTGCAGGATTCGGCGCGCCGTTGAAAACAGTACGATGCACAGCATAAAAATGACAATCATGGATATTGCGTACAGGATCTGCATGGCAAGCACCTACAGAGGGAGAATGAATGCTAGAGTGCAGCCATCTTAGCAAGATTGGTCCCGTTTTGGATTGCATTTTCTGCCCTCTAAGCGGAGTGGGGGAACCAAAATAGCAACAGTCCTGCAGGCTTTTGCCTCATGAGACTGCCGTTAGCGGGCCAATCCGTCTGGAGCGGTCGTAGAAGCTGGCCAGGAAGGATTCGGCTGACCAGACATTTCGAAGACGAGTTTGCCCCCGCGGACGATCTCTGAATGCAGCAACCAGAATCGATTCAGCGGTACTCCATTCAGCGTGGCGGACCGAATGTAGAAGTTTTGCGCAGAAAGATTGTGCGCGACAATCTCGAACTGCTTGCCGTTGGGGAACAAAATTGTAGCTTTGGCGAAGTGAGGTGTGCCGATTGCATAGGCCGGAATTCCTGGGGTGACCGGGTAAAAGCCAAGTGCGCCAAAGATATACCATGCGGACATCTGTCCGGCATCGTCGTTGCCGGGGAGCCCGTCCGGGCGATCTTTATAGAGCGTGTTGAGGATGTCGTGAACATGTTCCTGCGTCCTGGGAGCAGCCCCCGCATAGTCGTAGAGATAGGCAATGTGATGACTTGGCTCGTTGCCCTGGTTGTAGAGGTTACGGCTGAAGAGTTCATCTAGTTTGGCAACGAACGCGGCGTCTCCATGCTCCAGACGAATGAGTCCAGTGATGTCCTGCAGGACATAAAAAGTAAATTGAAATGGCACGCCCTCTGTAACGAAAGTTGCAGGCTTGGCTGGATCAAAGGGTGAAATCCAGGAACCGTTTGCATACCGGCCGCGCGCGAAGCCTGTTTCCGGATCGATCACATTGCGATAGTTCTGGCCGCGCTTCGCCAGCACCGCAGCATCCTTGGTTTTGCCCAGGGATAGCGCCACCTGGCTGAGAACATAATCGTCGTAGGCATAATCCAGCGTGCGGGCGACTTGCTCGTTCTTGTGAAATGCTTCGACGACATGATCTTCAAGCGGGATGTAGCCGTATTTCAAATAAGATTGGAGCGCACGACGGCCCTTTCCATCCGCGTACGCTTCGGGCGTTGGAGAGTCGAAGGCATTCTTGCGCATGAGCGCGTATGCCTTGTCGATGTCAAAGCCGCGGATACCCTTCATCCACGCGTCACCAATAATGGAGACGCCGTGGTCTCCGTCCATTTCCGCGGTATAGCTATTCCAGGCCGGGAATATGGGGAGGAATCCACCCTGCTCACCTTTATCGACGAGCGATTGCACCATCTCGCTATCCATCTGCGGGTCAAGAATCGTGAACAGGGGGTGGACGGCGCGAAAGGTGTCCCAGATGGAGAAGTCGTCATAGTAAATATGGCCATGAGCAGTTTCGATAGAAGCGCCGCCGCCAAATTGTGGATATGTGCCGCTGACGTCGCTGTAGATGCGCGGCAGCAGCATCGCGTGATAGAGCGCTGTATAAAAGACGCGCTCGTCATTGGGAGAGCCGGAGACGCGGACTTTTCCCAGGTCATGGTTCCATTGCGCGGTCGCGTGCTGTTCCACCTCTTCAAAGTTCCAACCCGGAATTTCTGCGTGAAGATTTCTTCTGGCTTCGTCGAAACTGGTGAACGAAGTGCCAATGCGCACATGGACGATCTCACCAGGCTTGAGATTGAAGAAGACATAGCCGCCTGGCCAGCCGTTATCGGAATTCTGTACTGTGCGTCCAGCGCTCATGCTCTTTGCTGACGAAGTTCCACCCACTTGAAAGGGATGATCGAACTGCACAACCGCATAGCCGGAGAATCCAGCCAACTGGCCGGTTCCGGCAAAGAAACGACGGACCGCGCTTCGGCTCGTGATCTCTTGCCGGTCCTTATCGATGGCGATAGAGCCGTCACCGGGCTGCGCAAAATTCTCCACGAGAATCCACGACTTGCCGCCGCGCAAGAATTG
>JAJZIF010000471.1 GCA_021810735.1 Acidobacteriota bacterium | reverse complement strand
GTATCGAAGGCGAAGAAGGCGATCTCGGATTACAAGAAGGCCATGGGGCAGCCGGAAGGGCTGGCCGAACTGATGGTGTTCTACTGTGAGCGGGCTGCCGGTTTCAGCGACGATGTCGGCTTGCAGGACGAGGGCTACTTCGATGCGCTGGTGCGGATGTTCGAGCAGGCCTTGAAGGTCATTCATTCGCTGCCCGAGGATGCCCGGCCCGCTCTACATGGCCGGCTGGATGCCGTCCGCCGCATCAGTCACAACTTCGGCTATGGCGTCGGCGACGACATGGACGACTTGCTCGACGAGTATGGGATCTTCCGACCTCGATGATCCGGACGCGCTGCGCGCCGAAAATGCCCGGCTGATCTCGCTGCTGGAATCCCACGGCATTGAATGGCGCCTGCAGCCCCCGCCTGCCGTAGCAGATCCAGAACCCGAGCCCTCCCGGCTCTCCACTACCGAAAAGGTCGCTCTGTTCCGTCGCCTGTTTCGGGGACGAACCGATGTGTACCCCGTCCGGTGGGAAAGCAAGACCACCGGCAGGAGCGGATACTCCCCGGCCTGCACCAACGAATGGCGTGCCGGGGTCTGCGAAAAGCCTCGCATCAAGTGCGGCGACTGCAGTAAGCGCCTGCTGATGCCGTTGTCGGACTCGGTAATCTACGACCACCTGGCCGGCGAACATACGGTCGGGGTGTATCCCCTGCTGGAGGACGACACCTGCTACTTCCTCGCCGTTGATTTCGACGAGGCCGAGTGGCGCGACGATGCGCGGGCATTCATTCAATCCTGCGAAGAACTTGGCGTGCCGGCAGCCCTGGAGATTTCCCGGTCAGGCAAGGGCGCGCACATTTGGGTGTTCTTCGCCGGCAAGGTTTCGGCCCGCGATGCCCGTCGCCTCGGCACTGCCATCATCAGCCATACCTGTGCCCGCACCCGGCAACTGAAGCTCGAATCCTATGACCGGCTGTTCCCCAATCAGGATTCCCTGCCCAAAGGGGGCTTCGGCAATCTGATCGCGTTGCCCTTGCAGAAGTATCCACGCGAGAATGGGTGCAGCGTATTCGTCGATGCCGATCTGCGTCCTTACCCGGATCAGTGGGGATTCCTGTCCGGCATCCGGCCGATGCCAGTACACGATATTGAACCAACGATCTTCAGGGCGACGGGCCATGCCCATCCGCTTGACGTCACCTTCATTGACGACGAGGATTTGAAGGAACCGTGGAAGCGCTCGGCCCCCAAAAAGCTGGCCGGTCCGATGCCAAAGTCACTCACAGTCACACTCGCCAATCTCATCTATTTCGAGAAAGCACAACTGCCGCAGGCACTGGCCAATTGGCTGATCCGCCTGGCGGCGTTCCAGAATCCGGAGTTCTACAAGAAACAGGCAATGCGCTTCTCGGTATGGGACGAGCCGCGCGTGATCGGCTGCGCCGAGAACTACCCCAATCACATCGCGCTCCCGCGTGGCTGCCTCGATGCGGCACGGGATCTGCTAAGGGACAACGGGATTGCCTGCGATTTGATCGACGAAAGATACGCCGGTGTGGCTTTGGAAGTCGGTTTCGCCGGCACTCTACGGCCGGATCAGGAGGCAGCCGTGGCGGCCATGCTCAAGCATGATGCCGGCGTGCTCTGCGCTCCGACTGCCTTCGGCAAGACGGTGACTGCGGCGGCGATGATCGCCCGACGGGGTGTCAACACGTTGGTTCTGGTGCATCGCACCGAATTGCTCAAGCAGTGGCAGGAACGCCTGCAGTCCTTCCTGGGTGTCGGTAAGGGCGTGGTCGGCACCATTGGCGGTGGCAAGGCCAAGCCGACCGGCAAGATCGATATCGCCGTGATGCAGTCGCTGTCACGGCAGGGGAAAATCAATCCAGTCGTCGAGAACTACGGCCACGTCATCATCGACGAGTGCCACCACATCGGCGCGGCTTCCTTTGACGCGATTCTGAAAGTGGTCAAGGCCAAATATGTGCTCGGCCTGACGGCAACGCCGACTCGCCGCGATGGCCAGCAGCCGATTATCTTCATGCAGTGCGGGCCGATCCGCTACACTGCAGCCAAGCCGGCCAGCGCGCCCCACGATCTGGTCGTGGAGCCGCGTTCGCTCTTCGCGAGGATCGATTTGCCGTCAGAGGCCGGCATCCAGGATGTGTTCCGGCACCTTGCCATCGATCAGGCAAGGACCGCTGCCATTGCCGCCGAAGTTCGGGATGCCTATCAGAAAGGCCGCAAGGTTCTCGTTCTGACTGAACGCACGGAGCACCTCGATGCGATTCTGGGCGCCCTGGATGGGCAGGTGCCGGCACCGTTCGTGCTCCACGGCCGGATGTCGAAGAAGCAGCGTGCCGCCATGATCGCTGAGCTTGATGAGTTGGCGCCCGAAGCACCGCGCATTCTGCTTGCAACCGGCAAGCTGGTCGGCGAGGGTTTCGACCATCCCGCCCTCGATACGTTGGTACTGGCAATGCCGATCTCGTGGAAGGGAACCCTGCAACAATATGCCGGCCGCCTCCACCGTGAACACGCCACCAAGACCGATGTCCGGATCATCGATTTTGTCGATACCGGACACCCAGCGCTACTGCGGATGTGGGACAAACGGCAGCGCGGATACCGGGCAATGGGCTACCGGGTTGCGGAGCACCCGCAGGATGCGGCGGGCTTGCTCACTGCCACCAATAGCGGGGCGACTTGATCAACTGTTGCAACAGGACTAAATAAAGACTACATTGAGTCCTTTGTCGGATCAAGGAGCCAGATCATGCGCTACTCATCGCAAGTCAAACCTATCAGTTACCTCAAGGCGAACGCAGCCGAAGTCTTGGCCCAATTGACCGAGGGGCGGGAGCCGCTGATCATCACCCAGAACGGGGAGGCCAAGGCGGTCATTCAGGATGTCGCCTCCTATGAAGAAACACAGGAAACGCTGGCGCTCCTGAAAATTCTCGCGCTCGGCAATGCGGAGATTGAAGCTGGCAAGGTCAAGTCGGTGGGTGAGGTGGTCGCAAAATTGCGGGCCAAACCGGCAGCCAAGTAATGGCGGGGCGCAAATACGAGGTCTTGCTGACCGCAGGTGCCGAGCAGGATCTGGAGTCGATCTACGACTACATCGCGGAATTTGATTGCAGGGCCAATGCCGACCACGTGCTGGATCAGCTACTGGAAGTCGTCGATAGCCTATCAACTTTTCCTGAGCGCGGCGTCTACCCCAAGGAACTGGCGGTCCTCGGCATCCGGGATTATCGGCAGACCGCCTTCAAGCCCTATCGCGTGATCTACCGAGTCATGGAGCAGAAGGTCTACATTTATGTCATCGCTGACGGCCGGCGGGATATGCAGTCGCTATTGGCGCGTCGCCTGCTTGGGGTTTGATGGCCGAGGGCCGCAGATAACGGCTGAAGTGCTCATTGGCCCCAATAGCGAGTTGTTCTGCTGTAAACTTTCCGCCACCAACCTTTTCTGGGCGCCGGGTTTCTGGTCACCGCAAGCTACTTTTTGTGCCCGTCTGTGTCCAGATGCGTATTCCGGCGGCATCCGGCCACTGATTCCACGGTGATCCGGCCACCGAATCCATGAACATCCGGCCACCCGTTCCACGGGCATCCGGCCACTGATTCCAAGGCCATGCGGCCACCCCGGGGGC
>JAJZIF010000013.1 GCA_021810735.1 Acidobacteriota bacterium | reverse complement strand
GGATCACGCTGCGGTCGATTGCGTCCTTTATCGACTCGGGCGGCTTGAGCACGGCGCAAGTGTACCGGTTTACGCAGGCGCGCGAGGCGCGGTGGATCTGCGCGGTGAAGGGCAAAGGCGGCGCGGGGATTCCTGTGACGGGACGGCCTTCGCGGGTGGGCGTGCGGAAGACGCTGCTGTTTACCATCGGCGTGGACCAGGCGAAAGAGAACCTGATGGGGCGGTTGCGGGTGGAAAATCCTGGACCGGCGTACCTGCATTTTCCGCAGGCGGAATGGTGCGACGAGGAATATTTCAAGCAGCTCACGGCGGAGCATCAGGTGCGGCAACGGATCGGGCACATTGAGCGGCTGATCTGGAAGAAGCGGCGCGATGGGATGAACAATGAGGCGCTGGACTGCGCGGTGTATGCGATGGCCGCGCTGGATGCTCGCCGAGTCGATTTCGACGCGGTGGAAAAAGCCATGACGGGCGCGATTCAGCGGCGCACGCAACCCACGGAGCCGAAGAAAGTGATCGCGCGGCCATCGAACTGGGTCACGGACTGGAAGAGGTGAAAGATGGACAGGAACCATAAATCGATACTTGCGGCCGCGGGTTGTTCCGTTGTGGCCGGGGCCTATCTCACAGCGTGGGGAGCGAGCCTGAGCGGGTGGTGGGGTGCGCCGACCCAATTTCTCGGAGGCGTCGTCGTGTTTTGCGCGTTCGCATGTGCGCTGGGCGCTCTTCTCGGCGCTGGGAAAGATTAAGACGCAAAAGATGGGTGACGGACTGGAAGAGGTGAGGATGCAACGGAAGATCATCCACGGCGAAACCGTGTACTGGGATGCTGGGGCCACGCTGGGCGTGGAGATAGTGTGCACGGAACTCGAAGGCTGCGCGGCTGAATTTGGAGCGCGGGGGGTAGCGTGCGACTCTGCACGTAATGACGCTCCCGATCTTGAACGATGCGCCGGAACCGGCGATCCTGCGCGCCGGGGACACCTGGACATGGCAACGCGCGTTTGAGGATTATCAGCCGGTCAACGGCTGGACCCTCAATTACGTGCTGAATTGTCATCTGGGTATCTTCGCGTTTCCGGCTGGCGCGGCGGTGGCGAGCGCGGACGGCCAAAGCTGGGCGGTGAATGTGTCGGCCACGGGGACGAAAGCGTGTCCGGCGCAGCAGGGCTACACGTTGTACGCGCTGCTGAATAACACCGTGACCGGCGAAGTGGAGACGCTGCCGATCCGCAAAGTGACGGTGCTACCAAGCATCGCGGGCGCGACCGGGCCGGTGGACACGCGCAGCCACAATGAAATCGTGCTGGGCAATATCGACCTGGCGCTGGAAGGCTGCGACCGTCCGGATGTGATCGAATACGCCATCCATGGGCGGAGCCTGAAGAGTTACGACCGGATGCAACTGGAGCGGCTGCGGGCGCTGTATGCGTATCGCGTGCGCCGTGAGAGGGTGCATCGCGGAGAGATTGTGGATCGGCGACTGATCGGCGTGGCCTTTGTCACTCCGGGAGGCACGTACTGATGGCATTGACGCTGCTGAACCTGTCGGAAGCTCGGGCTGCTGGAGTCCCACTCAAGCCAGAGAACGGCTTGAATGGGGCACCCCCCTTGCATGGGGCACCGGCCTTGGATGGGGCACCCGTGACCACGAAGCGGGCGGTCGATCCGACGATGGGCATGCCGGTGGGCGCGGGAACCATGGGCGGCTTCCAGGCGGCGCGGATCAATCGGCTGACCGGCGACTGGGCAGCCTGGTCCCGCTCGGCGGACCAAGAACTGTTTACGGACTTGCGCATTCTGCGGGCGCGGGCGCGGCAACTGGCGCTCAACAATCCGCTGGCGGCGCGGTATCTGCAACTGCTGCGGCAGAATATAGTCGGGCCGGAAGGCATTCTTTTCGCGTCGAAGATCGAAGCTCCGGAAGAGAAGGCCAAGCGGAAGAAGAAGCCAGCGACGGTTGCGGCGGTGAATCCGGATGGAACGCCGAAGGTGAATCCCGACGGAACGCCCGCGATGGTGCCAGTGACGGAGCCGCTGCCTGTGCCGGTGCAGACGGGGCCGATCAACGGAAGCAATGTCGATGCGATCAATGAGGCCATCGAGACGGCGTGGTTCGACTGGTGCAAGCTGGGCAACTGCACGGTGGGCGGCAAGCAGACCTGGACAGAGCTGCTGAATCAGATCGTCGAGACCATGGGCCGCGAGGGCGAAGTGGTGATCCGCAAGGTGCATGGATCGCAGTACAAAAACGGATTTGCGCTGCAACTGCTGGACAACGATCAACTGGACGATACGATGCTGCAATTGCGCCCCGGACCGGGGGGCAATGAAGTACGCCTGGGCGTGGAAGTGGATGGACTGGGCAAGCCAGTGGCGTATTACCTGTGGGACGGCAATCCCTACGAGAGTTTTTCCGCAACGGTGAATAAGAAGCGCATCCCGGCGGAGCAAGTCCTGCACGTCTACATTCAGCATCGGGCTGGGCAGTCGCGCGGTTATCCGTGGATTGCGCCCGCGATGTTCGACGTGAAGATGCTGGACGGCTATCTGGAAGCGGAAGTGTTGGCGGCGCGCGTGGGCGCGAACCAATGCATGTTGCTCGAAAGCGACCTGGGCGACGACTATATCGGCGCTGGGGACGGTCCAGACGGCAGCGGCTACCAAAACGTGGGCGGCACGACGCAGATGAACCTGGAACCGGCGACGATCAACACCTTGCCACCGGGGACCAAGGCGGTCGCGTTCAAGCCCGAACATCCGGCGGGGGCGTTTCCGGCGTTTCTGAAATCGGTGATCCGGTTTATCGCGTCCGGGCTGGGCGTGGCGTACACGACATTGTCGAACGATCTGGAAGGCGTGAGCTATTCGAGCGCGCGGGTGGGCATGCTCGACGAGCGCGACCATTGGAGCACGCTGCAACGGTTCGTCATCGATCATGTGTGCGTGCCGGTGTTCGAGGAATGGCTGCGGTCGGCGCTGCTGCGCGGGCAACTGAAGGGCGTTCCGCTGAACTTCGACCTGGTGAATCAGGCGAAGTGGGAAGGCCGAAGCTGGGATTGGGTCGATCCGCACAAAGATGCGCAAGGCCAGGTGCTGGCGATTCAGAACGGCCTGACCACGCACACCAAGGCGCTGGCGGAGCAGGGGATGGACTTTGAGGCGACGATGAAGCAGCTTGCCAAGGAAAAGGCCTACATCACGAAGCTCGGGCTGAAGCTGGGAACCGATGCGCAAGGCAAGGCGGACAGCGAAGTGAACAACGCGGAACCGTTCGCGGTGCCGAATCCGGGCAAGCCTCCGACGGGACCGGGGGGCGGCGAAGGCGCGGACGATCAGGCATATACAAGCGGCAAGAAAACAGCACCACCAGGAGAATGAGATGCAAGAAGCAATTTTTGAAGTAACGGCGGCAGAGATGCTTGCCGCAGAAGTCGCGCATGAGGTGAATCGTGCCTACTGCTTGACATTGAATGATTTTTCGCAGCCTGAGTGGAAAGACGCTCCCGCGTGGCAAAAGAAGTCTGCGCTTGCTGGCGTCCGGGCGATATTGCTTGATCCGAGCACGACGCCAGAGGAGAGCCATCGGGGATGGTTCGAGCAGAAACTCGCTGATGGTTGGAAATATGGCCCGGTCAAGAATCCAGAAACGAAGGAACACCCGTGCATGTGCAGATATGCAGAATTGCCGATTGCCCAGCGCGCCAAGGACTTTCTCTTTGGAGCTGCGGTCCGGGCTGTGCTGGGATTCTGCGGGCAATGTGGAAATACGCCCTAATTTGGCGCTCGGACAGGAAGGGCAAGAAAACAGCACCACCAGGAGAATGAGATAGCAATTTCAAAAGAAGAGATTCAGGAACTGTTCACGTACCACGCGCCGAAGCCGGGTCAGCCCGAACGGTATGAGAATATCCGTGCGGCTGCAAGGGAGTTTGCGCTTGTGTTGGTGGATAACACGCAGCCTTCGGCAGATCAGACAGCCGCAATCAGAAAGTTGCGCGAGTGTGTGATGACCGCGAACGCGTCTATTGCGCTGGAGAAAAGCTCGTAATTTGGCGTTAGCGAGTGGCAAGAAAAAAGCACCACCGGGGGTCTAAATGAACTTTACAGCGGAAATTCAGGGAACAGACCTCGTAGTGAACGGGGTTCGCGTATCGCTCGGCATTATCCACGAAATTTTCATCGAGCCAGATCCGAAACAGATGGTGATTTTCCAGCGGGAAGGCGATCGCGTGGTTTGTCAGAACATGTACACCGATGCCGACCTCGAACGCCTTAAAATCGCGTAATTTGGCGCTCGGGGTGGAATGGAGGATAAAGCAGCTATGGATGTTTTGACGGAACTGATCAACGGCGTGGCGTGCAGTCGATTCCTGACGCTGGTAAAGCCGGATGCGGCGAACGCGACGGAAGATCGTCCGGAAGATCGGACGGTGCCGATTGCGATTTCCTCCGAGCAGCCGGTGCTGGCGAAGAGTCCTTCCGGCAAGCATTACATGGAGATTCTGGACCATGGCCCAGGGTCGATGCGGCAGGACCGGACGGCGAACGGATTGCCGCTGCTGGTGAACCACGACGAGCAGCAGCACGTCGGCATCGTGCTGGGATCGGCGGTCGGCGACGACAAGGTGTTGCGCGGGCTGGGAACGTTTGGACGGTCGGCGCTGGCGACGGAGAAGCTGCAGGACGTTCGCGACGGAATTTTGCGCGGCGTGAGCGTGCAGGCGCGGATGTTCAAGCCGAAGGCCGAGGGCACGCACGAAAATGGGCTGCCGGTGATTCGTTTCATGGATTGGGAGCCGCTGGAGGTTTCGCTGGTGCCGTTTGAGGCGGACACGAATGCGGGCGTGATGCGGAGCGCGATCATTCCGGACACGACGCAGCGAGCGGCGGCGAAGACGAAGAAGGTAGCCGGGGAAGAGCTGACGGCGGGTGACTTTGCGTATGTCGGCGATCCGGAGGAGACGGACACCTGGAAGCTGCCCATCAAGTTCGATTCCGACGAGGAAACGAAAAAGCACATTCAACTGGCGCTGGATTTGTTCAGCGACACGGAAGGCATTCCCGCAGATAAGAAGCAGGAAGTCTACGACAAGATTGTTGCCGCCGCGAAAGCGCACGGCATCAAAACCCCCGCAGAAAACGGGGACAAAACAAAACGCACCGTGGAGGTACTACCCATGCCCGAACCAATCGCTGCACCTACCCCCGAAGCGCTGGAGGTTCAGCGCCGGGCAGACATCCAAGCCTACGCCGACCTTGCGCCTGGCGTCGTGACCACCGCAGACATTCAACACGCAATTTTGAGCAAGCGCAGCGCGGAAGATTTTCGCGTGAGCGTGGTGAGCAAGCTGGAAGAAAAGACGCGCTTAGGTCAGGTCGCCACGGCGGGCGAAAGCGTCTTCAATGCGCTCAGCGCGAAGGACCAGAAGGCGTACAGCACGCAGCGCGCCTTCCGCTATGCGATTTTCAAAAAGCATGGCACCAAGATCGTTGCCGACGACGACTTCAAGCTGGAGCAGGAAGTCTCCGACGCGTTGATCCAAACGACTCGCCATGCCACGCCGGGCGTTCTGATGCCTACCGTGACCAAGCGCGCGAACACCTACACGGCCGCAGGTCAGCCGGGGGTGTTGAGCACCGTGACCAGTCCAGATGTCATCAAGTACCTGTACAACCGGGCACGCGTGATGCAGTTGGGCGCCAAGCGGCTGGCGGGTATCCAAGGGCTGTTGCGCATCCCGGTCATGGGGTCCACGTCGGTCAGCAACTGGCTGGCGGAAAGCATCGCCGCAACCCCGAGCAACCCCGGCTTTCCCACCGATGTGACGTTTACGCCGCATCGCTTGTCCTTGCAGGGGCTCTTGACCATGGAATTACTCGCCCAGGCTTCTCCGGACATGGAAGCGATCCTCGAAGCCGACCAGGAAGAGCAGGTCATGCTCTCCATCGACTACGCGGCCATTCAGGGAACGGGCGCGGCCAACAACCAACCGCTCGGCATCCTGAACACCACCGGGATCGCCTCCATCGTTTCCAGCGGCGCAACCCTGACCTCTGGGGGCAAGGCGCTCTGTTATCAGGACGTCGTGAACTTTGAGAAAGCACTGGCGGTCGCCAACGCGGACAGCGCAAACATGGGCTGGATGTTGACACCGGAAGTGAAGGCTCTGATGTTGACGACTCCGAAAATCGGCACGACGTTCCCCTCGTTCTTGTATCCGGACCAGAACGGGCCGCGCGATCCAAACGGGATCGAGCAGGGTCCGCTCAGCTACAAATGCGGCATCACCAACCAGTTGCCGAAAAACCTCAACTATGACTTTGTGGCTGGCACCGCAGTGGCCAACCTGCACGCGGCCATCTTCGGGGATTTCAGCACTGTGGTTGTCGGCGACTGGGGCACCATGGACGTCATTATCGACCCATACACGCAGGCTGGACAGGGCCAGTACATCATCACCCGTAACGGCCTGTTCGATGTGGAGCTACGCCACCCACAACGGCTGGCGGCTTGCCTCACCTGCGCGGTCGAGTAAGGAATACACCCCACACGAGCCTGAGCTGCCTGGAGAGCGAACCTGCTCTCCAGGCCCGAAGGCAGAGGGGATACGAGGATGCAAAGCGAAAAAGTACGGCTCACACGAGGACTTCTCATTGAAGGAAAACGGCATTCCGCGCATCAAGTCGTGGAAGTAACGCCGCGCCACGCGGCCTGGTTGCGCGGAATTGGCGCTGCCGTGGTTCACGAGGAAGCGGCACCCAGCGTGAAAGCTCCAGCGGCACCTGCGGACGAAGCTCCAGCGGCACCTGCGGACGAAGCTCCAGCGGTAGCTGCGGCCGAAGCGGAAGGAAAGGAAGACTAAATGGCTATTCTCTCGCCGAACACGCGCCACTACGTCAAGCTGTTGCGCGACGTGCTGGTCGATGGAAAAGGAAAATTCAAAGGCGACGTCGTCGAAGTGGACGACGCCACCAAACGCAGGCTGATCGCCATGCGGATTGCGGTCGCGCATACGCCAATCGCGGAAAAGCTGAAAGATGGCGTCGAAAAGGCTGCGGAAAAATTCAAGGGGAAGTAATTGGCCTTCGGCGACAACGATCTCGGGGTATTCTTCGCGGATTTCAGCGATGTGGTTGTGTTTGCAGGCGCGAGCGCGACGGGCACGCTGGATACGCCTTCCGAGATGTTCTCGCATGAGGGGCCTGCCGGAATCGAAGAGCAGCAGATGCTGCTGACGCTTCCGACGAACGCATTCAACCCGTTGCCGCTGTCGCAACAAGCGCTGACGGTGAACGGACAGAATTACACCGTGCGGGACCGCCAATTTCTGGACGATGGGCGGCTGCTGCGGTTGACGTTGAAGGTGGCGTAGGGGGAAACATGCCGCATTATGCTGATGGAACAGAGGCGAAGGTCGGCGACATCGTTCGCGGGACCGGGTACAACGTGAAGCACGAAATCATCGGAAAAGTGGTGAATGTGCGCAGCGGGGAAAGCTGCACGCTTTCGGTGGCGCACGTGGGGAAGAAAACGCTCGTGTATGTGCTGGATGGAGACGAGATCGAGTCGCCGTTCGCAACCGTGAAGGTGGACGCCGAGATCGAGTACGGCGACACCCAGGGCTTTGAAAAGATCGCGTAAGGCGGGATGATGGCGGATTCGATCCAAAAGCGGGTGCTCGATTATGTGATGACGGCGTTGACGGCCGCAGGCGCTCCCGCTCCCGCGTTTCGGACGCGCACGGAGAGCTTTAGCGCCGGACAGATGCCCGCGTTCAACGTGTATCCGCTGCGAGGCGCTCCGTATGACGCGGACGCCACGGTCGCGACCCTGGCGCAGCGGTTCAGCTTCGCGGTAGTGCCGATGGCGACGGCGGCAAGCAATGTGGATGTGGTGCTCGATCCGCTGTTCGTCTGGGCGTGGCAGAAGATACTGGCCGATCCGACGCTAGGTGGCCTGGTGCTCGATACGATGCTGGAGGGCTGGGACTGGTCGTTTCCGCCGGCGGACACCGATTTTTCGACCTGCATGATGACTTTTACCGCGCTACTGGCAGTGCAGCGCGCCGATCCAACAGCCTCCGGGCTGAATCAATAATCGAGGTGACACCATGGCTTGGACTCCGACACGGCTGATTGGCAACAACGCAAAACTGGGGACACAGACGGGCAGCCCCGCCGTTACTACCGATGTCGCCGGACTACAGAGCGGCGACTTCAACGCCGCCGTGAAGATGATCGACGTGACCACGGTGGATGACGCGGGCACGGATTATTTTCTGCCCGGTTCCATAAGCTGGGGATTTACCGGCAAGTTCGCGCTGATTGCGGGCGATACGACCCAGGCGGCGCTGATGACGTCGCTGCTGGCGAAGACGCCGCTGACATTTGTGTATTATCCCATCCAGACAGCCGCCGCGTCGGGCGCGCCCAGTTACGTCGGTCAATGCTATATCGAGAGCATGAAGATGGCCTCGGGCGGAACGAGCGCCGCGCAGACGCTGGACATCACCTTGAAGGGCATCGGAGCCTTCACAGAAGTCGCCCAATAGGTTCCCTCCTCCTTTCCTATTGTGCTCGCGATCCGGCGCGCCCTCTCCCCAGAGTGCGCGCCGGATTTGTTACGGGCCGCATCTGGCCGCATGATGGCCGTATGAAACTCACGCGCATCCCTGTCACTCTCGATCTGGACCGTCCTCGCCGTATCGTCTTCAACATGCACGTTCGCGCGCAAATCGAAGAGATGGAAGCGAAGGGCGAGCTCAACATTTCCGAAATTTTTCAAGAACGCGACGGCCAGCGACGGCTGGACTGGACGCAGGCGATGCGGTTTGTGACTGTGGCGCTGCAGGAAGACGCGCTCGCGCACGGCGAGACGCTGAGCGTCGAAGACGTGGAACGCAGCATTGAATCTGTGCCCGCGGCCATCGAGATTGTGAGCAAGGTGTACGCGGAGTACATCTTCGGTTTCCTGGGTGCGGAGCCGGGGGAAGGCCAGCCCGCGCCCGCAAAGGCAGCCCAAAAGGAACACGGCGGCGCGGGCGCGGCAATTGTAGCTGGACATGCGAAGAGGCTTTCCGGGTCGTCTGCGGCGAGTACGGAATCGCTCCCAGCGAGTTCTGGCGACTGAGCTACGCGGAGGTTGCGCTGCTGATCGAAGGCCGCCAGCGGCAAGAGAAAGCGCAACGCGAGCGCATGGGCTGGCTGCAGTGGGTGGTTTGGCAGTCCCAGAGCAGTGAGGAGCTGAAGCTGGAAAACTTTTTGCCGGGAAAACCGCAGGAGATTTCGGCGAAGAAGGACCCGGAAGCGTTCGCCGCCGAGTTGGAAAAGATGGTGGCGCGGGCGAAACGTCGCGAGGAACGGAAACGGCCGAAAACCCCACTCAAGCCAGAAGACGGCTTGGATGGGGCACCCGAAACTCCTGCTGCGCGGAAAACTTCCATCCCACGCAAGCCAGAAGACGGCTTGCATGGGGCACCCGAAACGCCCGCACCCGAAACGCCTGCACAACGAGAGGAAACGAATGCCAGCCAATAACGTTGTGGTGATGATCACCGGCAAGGACGATACGCAGACCGCGTTTCAGGCGGTGCAGCAGAACCTGGCGAAGATGGGCGAAAAGGCCCAGGAGACACAGGAAAAAGTGCATGGCCTGGGGCTTTCCTTTAGCAAATTTTTTGAAGCGGAAGTGGCCATCCATGCGGTGATCGGCGCTTTCGAGAGGTTGAAGGAACTGGCGGAGCAGGTGGGCGAAATCTCCGAGCGCCTGAATATCATGCAGGAGTCGACCGGCATCAACACGGAGATGCTGGGGGCCTTCGCCGCGCAGGCGTACGTGTCTGGAGTGTCTCTCGAACAGGTGGGACGCTCGCTGACGCACATGGAAAAAGCCATGGCCGACGCGCGAGACGGGCTGATCCAGGACAAACGCGCCTTTGGGGAGCTGGGCATCAGCGTGGCCGACCTGACAGCGAAACACGCCACGATGGACCAGGTCCTTGCAAAGGTCGCGGACGGCTTTCAGAAGATCAAGGACCCGGCTGACCGGGCGCAAGCGGCGATGGCGCTGTTCGGGCGCGCGGGCGCGATGATGCTGGCCATGCTGGAGCAGGGGTCTGCGGGCATCAAGGAAATGAGCGCGAACCTGAAGCGGATGGGCGTCGACCTGAGCGACCAGGCTAACGCTAATCTGGCTCAATTGGACCGGCAGTTGCGCTGGGTCCAAATCGATACGATAGCTCTGGCGGCGACGTTCACCACGAGCCTGCGGCCCGCGCTGGAGAGCGTCGGGAAGGCCATCAATGACTCCAACGGGGACGCGGGAACGCTGGCCGCCAATTTTGGGTCTGCGGTTGGAACGGCTGTGAAGGTCCTGACCTCCGTGTTTATCGAGTTTCAGGCGGAAGTGAAAATCAGCGAAGACTATTTGATGGGATTCGCCTCCAAACTTGGCAACACGTTTACGGTGCTGGAGGACCACGCGCGGGGGGACATCCAGGGCGCGACCGAGGCGCTGATGGCTAAGAACGGCGATTTTAAGGTCTATGCGGATGCCGCGAAGAAGGCCGCCGATGACGCCCAAAAAGCCGAGAACGATCTGTGGGGCAACCAACCCGGCAAGAACGCGCCGATCGCTCCCCCCACTCCGGGGCTAAGCCATCCTGGGCAGACTTCGAAGCGCGGGAAGGGGCGCGGTTCGGCGGCGGATGAACAGCGGCATGGCTTGCAGGCGCAGGCGGACGCGATAGCGGCGGCGCAGAAGAAGTATGCCGACGAGTACGATATGCGCATCTACCGGATGCAGCAGACCTACCGCTCCTATTCACGGTTCGTGGAGCACGAGGACCTGCGGGATTTCCAGCAGAAAATGCAGTTGATGGACAAGTATTACGCGGCGATGCGGCAGCGCGTGGATCCGGCGCTGGACCCGATTACGATGCCAGCCGCGCAGTTCAGCGACAAGATGAAAAGTATTACGGATGCGATCACGAGCGCGTCGACGGCGACAGATAATTTCGGGCAGGCGTGGGAACGGGCGGGCCTCCGGGTAGCCAAAATTCTTGGGGACATGGCCGTCGCGAAGTGGGGACCGGGCGCGACGAGTCGGCTGGGATCGCATCCTAGCCATTCGGATCCCGTAGCCGCGATTGCCAGTGCGGTCACTGGAGGGATGCCGGTTCCGAGCGCCGCGAAAGGTGGCGGCGGCGTTGCGGGATTCTTCAAGGCGGCGGGACTCGGCGCCTTCGTCCCGGCGAAGGCGAGTTCCGGGAGTGCGCCGGTAACGGTGAACCTCTACAACCAGGGAAGCCCCGCGACGGTCACGAAGACAACTGCGACGGGAGGCGGCTCTGGTGGGAGCGGCGGATTGGAAGCCGAACTGGAGAAGCAGGTGGTCAGCATCTTTATGAAGGACGCGACCTCGAACGGACCGATGTGGCAGGCCATCACCAGTGCGGTGGCTGGCTAGCTTTTCGTGGGGTTAGTTCTCAGTGAATTTCTTAAGCCGACTGGCACACACATAGGCTGCAAAGGTGCTTTGCTGCTTGGAGCTAGAATTTCCTCCCGCAGTTCGCATTGTCCCTGAGTAGAGAACCTCCCCTGTTTTCGAGGCGTTCACGGTCAGGGTCACATGCAAAGGAATGTACGCGCCCCAGAGCCTGGAGCCTATCTTTCCGCCGAAGCTTTTCGATGCGGCCTCATGCGGGACTTCGCACGCTGCGACATATTGCGCTTCCTCCGATGTGTTCACAATCGTCAGGCGCACATGCTGGCGCTTGAGTACCTTTCTTAGTTGTGGTGACGACCCCGATGCGATGAGGAAGAGCGTAGATCCCGGCGCTAGGTACGGCTGCTGCTGCGGTTCTTCCGAAGCGGCGAAGTTAATCCCAACGAAGAGAATCAAGGCAAGCACGCCTGCAATTTTCATTTAATTCCCCTCCTGGGGGCGCTTTGTGAATTTGCTAGTGAGTTCCGCAAGCCAGCGTGCGGCACGATAAATGAGGGTACTCGGCTCGGACTGGATGGTTGCTTCGTTGGAGATTTCCACCATTTCTACGATTCTGTCTGCGCGGAAGGTCTTAAATCCTTCCTCATCAAGAATGTTGAAATATGTGATGCCAGCGGGAGATTTGCCCTCTCCGAACACTTCCGCTTCACGCTCAGAATACTGCTGATCTGCGTCCGTGTACTTGATCAAAACGTGTCGCGGCTCCGCGTAAGTAGTCGTCCAGTCAACGTCGAATGGAGGCGGTGCGGGGCGGTGGTAGTCGTGGGTCTTCGCTGGAGGAAACGTGCCGTGTTTCAGATAATCAAAAAGCTGCGCCTCGGAAATGATTGTGACTCCTATCTCGCGGGCCTTTCTGACTTTCTGGCTGTCGGGGAGTGCTGAGACAAGGTAGCTCGTGTGATAGGTGACGGAGGGCACGAATTGCGCGTTCTTGCTGGAGTTTATCAGGCGTGCAGCTTCGGCGCGGGGAATCGAGAGCGTTCCAGTGATGGCGACTGAAACGGGCGGAGCGGGCAGAAAGCTAGATTCTGGCATATTGTCCCGTAGTGCAGCGTGTCAAGGCCCAAGTATCGGCCTGGGGAGGGTGCGGGTCAATCAAAATGATGCCCACTTGCAAAATCTTTGGTAACTAGATGCGGATGCCTTTGGCGGCTGCGGCGAGCCACATCTTTTCCCACTCCTCGACAAAATGGGCGTCCACGAAGGATTGCACGGTGGGAATCATATCCAGGCGGGGCGGCACAGTCACAGCCCCGACCAGCTTGTACATGGGATGGATGTCGCGCTCGTTGCCGTCCGCCTTGCGGCCCATGATCCAGCGTGGATTGTCTTTGGGCTGAAGAAAGAAGATCCAGCCGCGGACGAGCTTGACGGGACGCAGCAGGAGCTGGCGCTCGCGCTCGCCGGTGTACTTGTTTTTCTTATAGCGGAAGTCGGCATAGCGTTGTCCCACGTAGCCGCTGAGCAGGGTGCGCGGTCGCATCTCGGCGGGAATGGGACGGCCTTTGCCGCCGATCAACTGCCAGAGCGCGGGCATGGGGATGGCAATGTGCATGCGCCCATTGACGGGGCACTTCTCGCCGCCGGTTTCCTGACGGCCGAGGTAGTCGGGCGCGCCGGAGCGCCGATTGGCCGTGTCGGTGAAGACTTCCGCTTGGACGATGGCGGCGTTCTTCTGCGCGGCTTTGAAGCGGATGCCTTTTTCGGTGAAGGTGTTGCGCAAGGTGAATTTTCCGGGGAGGGTGGCGCGCACGGCCATTTCCGCGCCGACGGCGGTATTGGTGAGGGTCCGGGCGAGGATGTAGGGGATATGCTTTTCCAGGCCCTTCATGTCTTCGATGAGGGATTTTGCATCGACAGTGACAGTGAAGGCGACGGAGGGCATGGCTTGAGTGTGGCATTGAGGCACCTTCGCCGCAAATAGAAACAGCAGGTCCCTCGACTTCGCTCGGGATGACAGCTTGGGTGTCAATTTGGCGCGGGGGGCACCCAGCAAATAGAAACAGCAGGTCCCTCGACTTCGCTCGGGATGACAAGCGGTGCAGGTCCCTCGGCTTCGCTCGGGATGACAGCCAAGGCTGTCAATTTGGCGCGGGGGGCAACTCAGGCGAAAGTGAGCGCATGGGTTATGCTGTCTTTCCGTCGCTGGCGCGGGGTATCTCGTGGGGCGCATCGCAGAAGATCGAGGACGGGACCATCCGCGACAAGATGGAGATGGGCCAGGTGATGACGCGGCAACGCTTTTCGCGGCTGCGGCGCACCTGGAAGGTGGAATATCAGTTTCTGAACTCGACGGACCTGGCGGCGATCGATTATTTTTGCCGCGCGACGGTGCAGGGCGGGGGCTTGCCGTTCTATTGGCCGAACCTGATCGAGAACGGCGGATTCGAGTACAACACGCTCGGCCCGGCTCCGGGTACGCCGCTGACGAGCGGGTTGGTGTGCGACGGCTGGTCGCTCGCGCCGGGAACGGCGGGCAGCGTGGCCGCGCTGCAGGCGAGCGTGGCGCATAGCGGGGCCTTCAGCCTGCAACTGTCGGGAGTCGAGAGTTATAGCCTGGGAGCGAATGCCACCGCGCCGCTTCGCGTGTTCAGCAGTTTGCAGGCGGTCGTTCCGGGGCAGACCATTCAGGTGGCGGGATTCCTGAATGTGTCGCTGGCGGCGATGCCCGCTGGCTCCTCCTTTTTGGCGCGGATCGGTTTTTTCTTCGCGGACAGCGCGGGGCAGCTTCTGGAAGTGATTCCTGGCGATCTGTCGGCGGTGACTTCCGGATGGACGCCGGTGATCGGATCGGGCGTGGCGCCCGCGAACGCGACCAGCGTGTATGCCGAGTGCTGCCTGTTTCTTGTCAACAGCACGAGCGCGGCGATTGTGATGCCCGCAACGCCGTATCTGACGGCGAATTTCGACGACATTGGGCTGGCGCTGGTTTCGCAGACGGCGACCTACGGCAACATGCCGAGCAATGGGCCGATCCCGGTTGCGGTCCGGTTTCCCAAGCCGATCGAAGTGATGGATTCCGGCTGGGTGAACAATGGACCCTCCTACCGGGTGCAGTTTGAGCTGGAGGAAGTATGAGGCCGGTCTACCCTCCCAACCTTCCCGGCGGCGGCGCGGGCGGCGGAACGCCGACACCGACCATCCCCCCAGGGTCCGGCTACTCGACGCCGACGGAAGCTCCATCGACCAATCCTTCGCAGCCGGTGATTGCGCCTCCAGCGAACGCGCCGACTTCGCCGCCGATGAACATTCTGTCTTTGGCTGCGAACGCGGACCGACAAAAGCTGGCGAGCGGCGACCAATGGCTGATCCTGCTGGCGATCATCTGGAACGGCGAATATATCCGGCTGGCGCGGAACAATGAGCCGGTTACGTTCGATGCGGGCGACGGATTTGGGCCGATGGTCTATCAGCCGTTTGCCTTCGACCTGACAAGCCACACGCCGAGCGGGGCGCAACTTCCGACGGTGCATTTGAAGGCCAGCAACGTGAACCGGATGCTGCAGGGCATCGTGGAGCAGTATCAGGGCGTCGTGGGCGCGACGGCAAACCTCTACGTGGTGAACACGGCGAACCCAAGCGGGGAGCCGGACCTGGCGCTGGAAATGACGATCCTGTCCACGCACTGCACGGCGGAGCAGGTCGTGTTTTCGCTGGGCGCGCCGTCGCCGATGCGCAGCCTGTTTCCGCGCTTTACCTATCGCGCGAATTTCTGCATGTGGAAGTACATGAGCAAGCAATGCGGGTACACGGGCACGATGCCGACCTGCAGCTTGACGCTGGATGGAACGAACGGATGCCAGGCGCACAACAATCAGACACGCTTTGGGGCCTTCCCGGCCATCGGGACCAACGGCGCATCGATCGCGAGCCAGATGTGAGCGCGATGAGGCTTTCCCCGCGCCTGTACGCCGATTTGATCGGCAAGCCGTTTCGCGAGCATGCGTGCGGACCGCAGTCGTATGGCTGCGTCGGTCTGCTGCTGGAAGTGATGCGGCGGCTGGGTCACACGCTGCCCGCGTATGAGCATGACGCAGGGGCGCTGTGGGTGGCTGTCGGCGACCTGGGCGAGTGGGAGAAGGTGGCGATCCCCCAAGCGGGAGACGGCGTGCTGTTGCGGTCGAACGATCCGCCGTGGCATGTGGGCGTGCTGATCGACCCGCAGACCATGATCCATGCGCATCCGAACGCTGGGGTGGTGGTGGAGCGGATCGACGGGGCGCTGTATCGCAGGCGAATTGAGGGATTTTACCGATGCACGAAATAACGCTGGTCCCGCGCAAAGACCCAGGTGAGCTTCGCGCACCTGGGGCACCCGCATCGTTGCCTGTCGGCGAGATTGTGACGCTGGCGCCGGTGAAGGTCATCCAGATATTGAATCCGTTTCGCCCGGCGACGGAGCGCAAGGAGACGGTGCTGGAGTGCGTGCCTGGGGAGTACGTCTGGCAGACGATCGAGCGCGCGGGCATCAAGCTGCGGCAGAACAATTGCGCGGTGACAGTGGGCGGCGCTCTGCTGACCACGGAGGAACTGTCGACGGCGACGACGCGCCCCGGAGAGTGGATCACCGTGGCGCTGGGCGTCGGCGGCGGCGTGTGGGGAATGCTGGCCACAATCGCGTTGATGGTTACGGTCGCGTTGGTGATGCCATACCTTGACCCTGCTGTGGCAATGTTGATGGCAGCGTCGGGTGGGTTACTTAGCGCGGGAGAAGCAACAGCCATTCTGGGCGCGACACTTGTCGCCGCTGGCAGCATGATCATTTCCGCGTTTGGCTCGCTGATCAACGGGTCGAACGTTTCCGCGCTGAATCCGACGCAGACCTACAATCCGGCGGGGCCATCGACCACGGCGCAGCCGGGCGGCGCGATCCCGAAGGGCTACGGCATCATGGGCTGGGGGGGCAACATCATCTCCAGCTTCGTCAGCTTCGACAGCACGAACTATGAGTACCTGAACATCCTGGTGGCGTTCGGGATGGGCACGGCGAGCGCCATCACCAACATTCTGGTGAATGGCAAGCCTGTGTTCGGCTACCGCGAGCTGGCCACTCACGTGCGCTACGGCACCAACGACCAGACGCCGATTCCGGGATTCAACGAGACCATTGCGGGCTTTCCGCAAGAGATCGAGATGCTGGAAGCGGACGGCCCGATTGTGGTTCCGGGAACGGGCACGCTGACGGAGACGCTGCAGGTGTCGATCAAGTTCCCCGGCGGCCTGGTGCGGTACGACAACAATGGCAACCAGAAGGAAGTGAGCTACGCGTACAAGCTGGAATACAGCGTGGATGCCGGGACGGGCGTGTATACGTGGCTGCCCGCAGTCGCGCCGCGCGACACCACGCCGCTGACGACGGTCAACACCAACGGGTTCGTGCACTATCCCTACTGGATCGCGATCCCCACCGACCAGTTCGCGGGCGAAGGCATCGTCTACGATTTCGGCACCAATATCGACGGGCGCACGCCGGGCGAGTTCTACCAAGCGACCACGGACGTGAAGGTGTACAGCGTGGACGCGTCCAATTACACCTACTCGCTGGTCGAAACGGGAGTATGGGAGCCGTATGACGCCAACAATCCCATCTATTACACGCAGGTGAAGGATTGGTGGTCGGGTTTCCGCATCGTGTCGCAGATGACGACGACGCCCTTCTATGACAATGTTTCGATTTATGGGCTGACGCCGGGCAAATACGCCACGCGAGTGACCTATTGGGGATCTGGTCCGCACGATCAGTCCATCCCGCAGGGGGACGTGACGGACCCGCACTATGTGGCGCAGGGATGGCTGTGGAACATCAACGAGGTCAGCTACAACGATTTCTGCTATCCGAACATGATCCTGGTGGCGATCCGGGCGCTGGCGACGACGCAGTTGAGCGGGCAAAACATTCAGGTGATGGCGACCATCACGCACGACATTGGCGAGGACACGACGCTGCCGCCGGAGCTGGCCGGGTTCGAGCACGACAATCCGGCCATTGTGGCCTGGGACATCCTGAACAATCCGGTGTATGGGATGGCGCTGCCGTGGAGTAGCGTGGACATTCCGGCATTTGTGACCTGGGCGAATTTCTGCGACGAGCAGGTAGCGAACCAAGCGGGCGCGACGCAGCGGCGGTTTGTGTTCGCGGGCGTCTTCGACCAGATGAGCAATGCGTGGGCGTGCCTGCAAAAAGTGGCGCAGATGTCGCGGGCCATGATCGTGCGCGTGGGCGGCATGTATTCGGTGGCGCTGGACGCGCCGAGCACGCCGGTGCAGATTTTCACGGTGGGCAACATCAAGGCGGACTCGCTGGAGGAAAGCTGGATCAGCCTGGACGACCGGACGAACCTGGTGGAAGTGACGTTCGCGGACGCATTGCGGAATTATCGCAGCGACTTGCCGGTGAGCGTGATTGGCGCGGCGGAGGTCAATTCCGCGCTCCCAGCGAAAACCACGCGGGTGCGGCTGCTGGGCTGCACGAACCGCGATCAGGCGTGGCAGTGGGCGTACTTCCAACTGCTTTCGACGCAGACGCTACTGCGCATGGTCACAATCAAATGCCCGATTGAGGCTGTGACGTGTCAAATCGGCAGCGTGATCGGCATTCAGCACGACGTGCCGCAGTGGGGTTGGGGCGGGCGCGTGCAGCCGGGTTCGACCGCGACGGCGGTTAACATCGACCGCAACGATTTGCCGCCATTTGTGGCGGGCGCGGGCTGGACATTGAGCGTGCAGCATCCGAACGTCCTGCGCGGCACCGCGACCGTGACCGGAACCAGCGTGGACAGCAACGGCGAAAGCTTTGTGACGCTGAACGCGATTCCTGGCGGTCGGTTGCTGCTGATGGTTTCCGCGTCCGGCAAGACGCAGGCGAAGGTGTTTGCGCTGAGCGATCCCACGCTGCAGAACGCGAACTTCGCGCTGGGAGGCGTGGGATGGACGCTGGGAACGGGCTGGACCTACCTGGGCAATGGAGGCGGTCAAGGCTACGCCGGGTCGGACACGTATGCGATCTTTACCGGGACCGGTTCGGCGGCGATGGCGAACCAAAGCCCGGTGAATTGCGCGGAGGGCGCGGCTGTGACCGCGACCTGCCAGATCCAAGGCAGCGTGGGCGCGACCGGGACGGCGTTTGCGCAGATCAACTTCTACAACGCGGCTGGGACGCTGCTGGCGACGGCGAACGGGAATGCGCCGACGGCGAACGCCACGTGGATTGAGAGCAGCGTGGTTGCAACCGCTCCTGCGGGAACCGCCTATGCGACCATTGGCGCGGCGGTAAGCGCGGTGACAGCGGGGACGTGGAGCGCGGGCGGCTTTACGGTGGCTCTCTCCGGGTCGCTGCAGGTGAGCGTGCTGGGCGATGTTGCGGTGGGGCAGACGGTCACTTTCTACGATCAGAACGTGATCGACATTGTGCTGGTGGAAAGCGTCGACGGGGAAGTGGTAACGGTGAGCACGCCGCTTTCGCAGGCGCCGGTTGCGGACTCGCCATGGTGCTATGGGCAGTCGCAGGGCTTCCAACCAGCGACGTTGTTTCGCGTCACGGACTTGAAGCAGTCCAGCGACTTCGAAATCACGATCAAGGGCCTCGAATACAACTCGCTGATCTATGAAGATGTGATCCCGGAGTACGGGGAAGTGGTGGGGACGCCGACGGTGAATGCGTCGGTGAGCAATGTGACGCTGTCGGAGAACTTCCAGACTGCGGACCCCAACAATTCGACGCTCTCGCGGGTGAGCGTGGGCTGGCAGAACGGCCCAAACACGGTGGGCGCTCTGATTTATATGCGTCCGACGAACCTGTATTATCCGACGCTGCCAAATTCCGGATGGCTGCTGCTGGGCAACGTCAAGGGCTCGCTGTTCAGCTTCTGGGCCACGCAAAACACGCAGATCGAAGTGCAGGTGGTGGGATTCGACAACCTGGGCAATCCCGCGCCGCAGACGACCGCGCCGACCGCGACCATTGTTGTGCTTGGGCCAGGTGGATTGCCGCCAGCAGTGACGACGTTCGCGCTGAATACCACGGCGGTCCCTCCGACGTCGCAGACAGCGCCGGGGCCGGAGTTCACCTGGACCTCTGTGGACGGGGTGAGCAGTTACGAAATTCGTTTCGTGCAGGGGGATTTTCGCGGGTTGGGGTCGGATTGGGCCACGGGAACCGTGCTGGCGGACATTGCGCCCGCTACGGCGGCTGGCGTGGCGATGAGTTGGACCGCGCCGAACAATCTGTATGGGACCTACCTGATTGCCAGTTATCTGAAGCCCGCGAGCAGCGTGAGCGGCGCGCCGTCGCAGTTTCAGAGCTCGGCTTTCTCCGCCGCGCAGGTGGTGGTGTATGGCACCGTGCAGGACTGGCAGCCGATTCTCTTTACCGGCGGACGCTTGCCGCCACCGGGTGGAAACCAATCTCCGCGCATGTCGGATGTGGTTCCCATTGTGAACCTGATGCCCGCGCAGGCGGCTGCGGATGTGACAGCGCAGAACATTGCCAGCGGAACGATAGCAGGAACGATTTACCAGAAAGCTGGAACGTACACAACGAGCAACCCGTTCAATCTTGGCGGCGCTTCACTAATTAACGATGCTGCAAACGGAAGTTTATGGGGCAATGTAGCTACATTTACAGCGGGTTGGGCTGTCCAAACTCCTATCAATTTCAGCACTGGATTCTCCGCGATTACCTACGATGTGTATGTGAGGATTCGCACGAACGGCGCGGGGAGCAGTCCCGCGAGTTGCGTGTTCGGGATTTATACCGGCTACTCCAGCGGCGAGTCTCCGATCAACACGGCTTTGAACGGCCTGACGACCGCGTACCAGGAAGTCTATGCAGGACAGGTCACGCTGACCCAGGCGCAGCTTGCGTATGGATTGCAAACCTACTTTTCCTTTGCCGGAGTTACCACGCAATACTACCTCGATTATGTACGCTTTACACCTACAATACAGCATTTGGCTGGCGTGCCGACCACTTCCATCTCGCCGATTGCGGGGCTGATGCCAGCGGAGTTCGGCGCGGATGTAACGGCCACGCACACATCGCAATATACGTCCTCTTTGAGCAATCAGACGCTGGACGGGCTGCCCGATGGGACGACGTACAAGCGTCCGCTGGCGACGGCGCTGACTGCGGGACAAGTCGATCTCAGCCTGCCGGGAGTCATCAACAAGACGGCGGGGAACATCGCGTATGGCTCCGGCGCGACTGTTGAGAGTTTGCAGCCAGCGGAGGCTGG
>JAJZIF010000470.1 GCA_021810735.1 Acidobacteriota bacterium | reverse complement strand
TTGCCGTTTCCGCCGGGCGGCTCCTGCGGCATCGTCGGCCCCAAGCAGCTCTCCCACTTCACGCCGCCCAGGAACGCCAACACCATCCAGTTGCTGCCCGAAAAGCCCCTCGTGCCCGGCATGGGCGTGCCGGTGCCGCCCGCGACCAGCTTGCCCGTGCCCGCGGCCAGTGTGCCACCGTCGAGCTGAGGCGAAAGCGGGCTCACGCGCAGATCACGCCGCTGTAAGTTGCGCCCGCAACGAGCCACGCTACGCTGATCTGGCGGGGCGTTTGAGGCGAATTCAGATGCTCCGATGTCCTGTCATGGGATCAAGGAGAAAACGATGAAAGCAATGATCGACCTGATCAGGGCCAATCCTCAGCCATGAAAATTGCTCGCCATGCGCAAGGTCGGCTTTGGATGCGGTTTGCACAGCATCATCGTGCGCGTCAGTCGCCGCCGCAGCTCGCGCAGGCGAAACCGACGCTTGAAACGGTACGTGGCTTTCGTCAGGCAGAGGCGCGCGTACTTGCCCTGCCGGATCGCGTGATAGCAGCGGCTGATGGCGCGCGTGACGTTGCCCAGCAGTACGTTGACCCATCGCGATCGCGCATCCTGGACCCCGCAGCCGGCGCGACCGCCGTCCGTCACCAGTACGATCCCTTGGGAGCTTGCATTGGTCGAGTGCGCATGATTGGCCGCGGCCCGACGGCGGAAGCAGAGCAGCCCATCCGTGTCGTACGCCTCGGTGCCCGGCGCCAAATGGCGCGCTTGCCAGTCTTGCTGGAGCCGCACGAGATTGATCGACATGGCGTGTGCCCGCGGCGGCGGGGGGGGCATCATCATCCCGCAGCGCTGTCGCAAATCGCGCGACCGGGTGCTGAGGTTCGGGCCGAATCGGGTAATGACAACAGATCAGTCGTGCTGCAACCTCAGCTCGCGCGTTGCGATTGCTGACGTGTCGCCCGCCGCAGCATGTCTTCATTATCCAACGTGTCTACGAGAACCCGTCCACTCGCGAGAACATCCGGGCAGCGACTGTCCGGACTGACCCTTGCCAGGGTTTGGGCGCAACGGCTTTGGGGACCGGCCATTGGGTTGGCCGTGACCGGATCATTGCTCGCATGGGTCCACACGACGGGAATTGGGGCGGTCTTTATTCGTGTCGGATGGGGACTATTGATCCTCGTTCTACTCCACCAATTGACGGTTGCTGCCGACAGCGTGGGCTGGCATGCCATGCTTAGTAATCTGGGTTTACGCCTGCATCGCCGCGATACGCTTTGGATTGCTTCCGTGCGCAATGCCGCCCAGACACTGATTCCGCTGAGTGCCAGTGGACTCATAGCTGGCGTGCGTCTGCTGCAACATCGCGGGGTATCCACCGCAACTGCTCTTGCCGGCCTCATTGCTGAAGGCACCATAGCCACTCTAGCCGAACTCCTGACGATCATTATGGCGTCGGGACTCTTCCTGCTCGGAGCGCCACATATTTCTGCAGGCAACTTGAAGATAGTATTTTCCATTACTGCGGTTCTGGCGGCCGTCCTAGTTGTCATCCTTTGGGCACAGCTCAACGGTCGCGTGTTCAAAGCAATGAGTCTCAGCGTTCAGCGTTTTTTCCCTAAGCCACGAAGAACATCCTGGACTAGCGCCCCGCTAACCTTGAAAGATCATCTGCATCAGCTCTACTCGCGGCGATGGACCATGCTCTTTGCGCTTTTCTGGCAACTCATGAGTTTGCTTTGCGGTGCGGTGGAGATCTGGTATATCCTGATACTCTTGCATACGCGTGCCCCTTTTGTCTTTGCGCTTCTCCTGCAGGGGTTGGGGCGCGCAACTCGCTCATTTGGATTTCTCGTTCCCTCGGGATGGGGCCTGCAGGAAGGGGTATATGCATTGCTGGCTCCTCTGGCAGGCCTCACGCCTGCCTTGGGATTGGCCGTGTCCCTTGTGACCCGGCTTCGGGATGTCATTTTCGCCCTCCCCTTTCTTGCTTCCTGGCACTGGTACGAACTGCATTCTGCGGTTGCGATGGATTCTTCCGCATGATCCTCAGACTGGAAATCGGGCAGCGGATCCGCTCATCAGATTGCGTCTCTTCCTGCTTCAATCGACACGCATGGGATGGAGATCTGGAAGATGAATACGCGTTTTGATGTCTGGCATCGTCTGCGCCTGCTCCGAGCGCAGGCGATTCGCCAATCGGTGAACACGGCCGTGCCCGTGCTTGAGCGCCTGCGTACATCGGGTGCAGCATTACCGAATTGCGCAGAGGATTACCTGCAACTCGCGCAGCAGGCTACGGGACTCGACGATTTTGGTTACCGCGGCCTGACCGAGGGGCTCGAGCAACTCCTCGCTTCAGCGATCAACGATGCGGGTTTGAACTACATCGGTCGTAAAAGTTTTCATCTGGACACGCTGCGTCTTTTGGGAAACCTGCTCTGGCTGACTGAAGAGCGTAAACAGATTCCAGAGATTCGCGATATTGAGATATCCGCGCCCGTTTTTATCATGGGCCTGCCACGCACAGCGAGTACCTTTCTTCATTCGCTTTTAATGCAGGATCCGGCTCACCGCGCACCGCGGATCTGGGAGGTGACCTATCCATGTCCGCAGTCGGCACTGGATCGTAGTGGAGATGACCGTCGGGCGCGCATGCAACGCAACTTATTATGGCTGGATTTTCTGGAGCCGGATTTCCAGAGTGCTTACCCCGCAACTTCTGAATCTCCCCAAGAATGCTCAGAAATTCTGAGCAACGTCTTTGCCAGTCTCCGTTTCGATACGACTTATGATATTCCGTCATATCTCGCGTGGATGGACGGGCGCTCCCATGAGAACGCGTACGCCTTTCACCGTCGCTTTCTACAGCACCTTCACCATCACAACGGCGGAGGGCGCTGGATTCTCAAATGCCCGGATCATGTCTTTTTTTACAACGACATTTTGCGGGTTTACCCGGATGCACGCTTGATCGTCACGCATCGCGACCCCAGCAAAGTCATCCCTTCAGTCGCTGCCTTGACCATGATCCTACAGGGACTATTCAGTGACCATACTGAAGCCACGCGCGTCGCGAATCGGGTACTCGATCGTTGGGTGCTCGGCAGTCGGCGGATCATTGACATTGCACGGGGTACGCATGCCCGGCAAAAAAATGTCTTGCATGTGTTTTATGAGGAGTTGACGGCAGATCCCTTGGCCACCCTTGGACGCATCTACGCTTTTCTCGGATCGCCTCTCAGCCCGGAAGTCCGTGCCCGCGTCAGGAACTATCTGACACATCCGGGGGCCGGCGGATATCACAGCAACCGCTATGCACGACACTTCAAAACCCTATTGCCTACACCACTGGTACGCGAACGATTTCACGAATATCTTGATTATTTTGGAATCATTCCTGCTCATCAGACGCGAGAAAGGAAACGTTCAAACCGCAGCTTTTGATCAGGGGCCAAATCTCAGCTGATCAGTTTGCAAAACCGGGCATCCTGCTGCGGTTTGCAAGCAACCGGGCGCGGCAAAGTCGCGCCACCTTTGTCGCGACCAGCACTTGCGTGCTCGGTAAGCGTGCGGCGACCGCACCTGTTGTTTGACGGTTTGGCTGTTGCACGCTCGCGCCTGGATTTCGGAAGCGGACGTGGTGATGACGAGTCGGGCGCAGAAGCGGGTGCTGTGGCAGCAGC
>JAJZIF010000469.1 GCA_021810735.1 Acidobacteriota bacterium | reverse complement strand
AATGGAGCCTGAGCGCATGTCACCCAACTGGGCGATTTGCATCTGAACGGTGGCGCGGCGATTTTCAAGGTCAACCAGAGGGTCAGGCATGTACGGCCCCCTTCTCCTAGCGTATTGCAACGCTCGGTTTCCTGCCACAAAAAAAGAACCTGCAAAACACCACTTCTATGTCGCGCACCCGGTGACCTGGTGCGCGGTTGCCAAGCCCATGGATTGGCGTTAGACTGGGGGATCTAAGAAACTCACAGACGTGATCTTCGCATTGCTGGTTAACAAAATCCCTGGGCCGAGAATTGGAATCTCAGTTTTTTCGTCTTCGCCCACCCATGCAGCGCTCTGCAGGAACACCGAGCACTCATCTGATGTATCGGAATAGAATTTGACCGCACCCATGACCCGTCTACCATCCCCAAGTTCCACTTCCACGATGGACCCTGCTTCCGGGTCAACTTGCTGCTGTATGTCCTGAAAAGTATCGTTCCAAATAGAGTTTCTGGACGTGCGCTCCGTCAGCTTGACCCAACGAAACAGTCGCGCGCCATCTTTGTTGACATACAGGATCATCAGCAAGGCAAAAAACAGGGACAGTCCCGTCAACCAGACGAGATCGACGCGTTGGAATTGAAATGTATCTCCTTGCGAGGTGTGGACAATGGCGACCGGCAGGCTACCACGCAGTATCAGGCCGTAGCTCACATAAATCAAGAAACTGAATAAGAGCGCTTCAATGACCTTTTCGAGGTCGGTCTGTTTCGCGCGTGTGGCCAGCAATTGGACAAGATACGCCGCCGTAAATCCTGGCAGCAGGATCAGCAGGATTTGCAATGCCACAGCAGTTGCTGGCATCGCTCTTAACTGTTCGCCGGTTGCGGTTGCTGGATAATTGTTACTGGAGGCTTCTTGGGTGCTCCCACCGGCGTTGGCAGCTTTACGCGCTGTGTTGTTGTTGGCTTCGCGGAGTCAGTCGCACGCGCCCTACCAGCATTGCCAGATTTTCGGATGACGTATGGCATCGGGAATCTCCTACCGGGGTAAGTTTAACACCTCTGTCCTCGACCCTGCCGACTGCAAGACTCGTAGATCAGGCGACGTTCATCGTGGGTTGAGCGCCCCTTGGTGCACGGTGCCGCAACTGCGGCCGGCTCTTCTTCAGTAGTCGGAACAAGTTACTTCGGCAATGAATTGCTTGACTCACCAAGCCGCTAGCGCTCGGCCACCCAACGAATCCCGACGTCGGCGGCCGAGCGGACGCGGTCGATCAGTTGCGCGGCATGATGTTGGATATGGCGGATATTGACGAACTGGTGCTCCAGCTTGGACATGCGATACCAACTGAAGCCACTTTCGGTGCTGTCGAGATCCAACGCGTCCACGGCGTCATCGATCATCCGATCGCAGAACTCCCAGTACTCGATCACCTGAGCTTGCGTGTACGGCTCACCCGCGACGCCATCGCCCTCGCCGCGATGCTGTTCCCACAGCCTAAACGCAGCTTCGTCATGCTGAAGATACAGATGTGCAAAGAACAGAGCGTGATACGACACCTGCCAGAACGCATTCTTGTGGTTGGTGCTCAACCACTCCTCGGACGGGCAGCGCTCGATGGCTTCCCGGAGCATCGCCAGCGATGCGTGATACTGGCTTTTCAGCACGGCTCGAAGCATCGGATGCGTGTGGCTCACTGGCTCGATTATACATCGAGGCAGTCTTCGCAGGCACCTGTCCAGCTACGGTCATGAATCGTCGGATAGACTCTCGCGGGCCATTTCCATAAGGTGAACTAAGTAGTTGTTACCGTTACTTCTCGTAGCTCCTTACCCACTCCACAATGCTGCGCACGGCCACGCCGGACGGCCCTTTGGCAATCCACGGCTTCTGTTCATCCATCCAGGCGACGCCCGCAATGTCGAGATGCAGCCATGGGGTTTCATCCGCAAATTCTTTCAGGAACATGGCCGCCGTAATCGCGCCGCCGTAGCGGCTTCCGCCGGTGTTCGTAATGTCTCCAATGTGCGAGACGATCATCTCGCGGTACTCATCTTCGAGCGGCAAGCGCCAGAATCTCTCGCCGGAAACTGCCAGCGCTTTCTGAAAATGTTCGTAGCTCGCCTCATCGTTGGCGAATACCCCGGCGTTCACCATGCCCAGCGCCACCACGCAGGCTCCGGTCAACGTCGCCGCATCGATCAAATGCGTCGCCCCCAGTTGTTTCGCGTAATGCAGACCATCGGCCAGCACCATGCGGCCTTCGGCGTCCGTGTTCAGCACCTCAATCGCCTTGCCGGACATCGCTATCGCAACATCTCCAGGTTTGTACGCCTTGCCGGAGGGCATATTTTCTGCCGAGCAAACAATCCCGATCACGCGCACCTTCGGCTTCAACTGCGCAATCGCCCGCATGGCCCCGATCATGGCAGCGCCGCCCGCCATGTCGTACTTCATCTTCTCCATGCCATCGGAGGGCTTGATAGAAATGCCGCCGGTGTCGAAGGTAATTCCCTTGCCCACCAGCGCCAGCACCGGCCCGTCTTTGGGTGCGTCCTTCGGCTCATAGCGCATCACGATCAGCGCCGGCGGCTCGTCCGAGCCCTGCGCGACCGCCCAGAACGCGCCCATCTTCAACTCTTTGATCTTGTCGGTGCTATAGATTTCGCACGGCAATCCCTGCTCTTTGCACATTGCGGCGGCGCGCTCGCCCAGCACGGTCGGCGTCAGTCGATTGCCCGGCTCGTTGACCAGCGCGCGAGTAAAGTTCTGCGACTCGCCCAGAATCACGCCGTCTCGGAACGCCGCCTCGATCGCTTTCTTGTCCGCGTTCGCGGGAGCGACCACCGTGAACTGCTCGATGGAGCGATCTTTGCGGTCCGAGCGATAGGTATCCGGATCGAAGTCACCCACAAACGCGCCCTCGACCGCTGCGCGAGCGGCTCCGGCTAAATCCAATCCGTCGTATTCCGGCACCACGAATGTGGCCTGACGAATGCTGCGCGGCTTGGCGAAGCGCACAGCCGTTCCAGCGGCTTTCCGAATTTCAGCAAGCGAAACTTTTCCGATTTTTCCCACGCCGACGATCAGAAGCCGTTTGGCCTTCAGTTCTGCCGGCCCGTAGAACAGCAGCGTTTCGCACGCGCTGGCTGTAAATTCGCCGCTTTTTAACACCGGTTTGTCCGCGTTGGCGACAGTGGAGTCGTTGGTCAGCAGAATCGGCTCGGCGACTGCATTCTTGTCTTTGGAAGTGGATGCGTCGGCGGCCAGAATTACCAGGAGTTCGGCTGGAAGAGACTGGAGAGCTTCAAATTTCAGTTCAGTTTTCATTCAGAGTTCAAGTTCCTTTCAAATTTCGGTTGGTGACGATTCTTTTGTGCAGGCGCACTACGCATTGCGCCGCTTGCTGGCGGCGATGGCGGCCCGCGCATCGCGATCGTCTTCACGTCGCCGCTCCGTTTCGCGCTTGTCCCAGGTCTGTTTTCCTTTGGCCACGGCAAGTTCGCACTTCACGCGCCCTCTGCGGAAGTAGAGCCGGGTCGGAATCAGCGTGAGGCCCTTTTGCTGCACCTTGCCCAGCAGCTTGCGCACTTCCTCGCCGTGCAGCAGCAATTTGCGCGTGCGCACCGCGTCGTGGTTCGTATAGCTGCCGTGGGAGTAGGGACCGATGTGCAGATTCAGCAGAAATGC
>JAJZIF010000468.1 GCA_021810735.1 Acidobacteriota bacterium | reverse complement strand
TCCTCCCATGGGCTCGCCGGGCGCCGGCAGGCCGGCGCGCTCGCGGTAGACCTTGAGCAGGCGGTTGTTATCGAGTGCGAGGTAGGAGGCGTGAACGCGGTCGTACTGAGCCTTGAGTGGTCCACCGGTCAGTTCAACGGCGCCGTAGGGGAGCTCGTCCAGCGCAGGAGCGAGTGTGGCATGCGCCGTGATGTGTGGCTGGGTGGTGCCGGCCAAAGCGGCGGTTGCGGTACCAGCAAGAGCGGTTGCAGCGGCCATGGCGAGAAATTCCCGGCGCGAAACGTGATTTGATTTTTCCACGGCCATTCCCGTTGGAATAGTAGTTGGCGGGCACAACCTTTTGGAAGAGACGGGAAGCAACGGTGGAGTTGACCTGCCGCCTGCACTCTGTTCTTATCAAGGTATTCGCATGCAGTCGTTCGTGATCATTCCGGCCACCGATATCCGAATTATTTCGGCCGGGATGATTATTTGCTCTCCATAGGGAGCGGGCGGCTGGCGAAGCAAGTTCGTAAGCACACAGACCACCGGCTCCCTGAGCGCGGTGGTTTTTATTTTTTGACGATGAAACGGAGAGGTCAGGAAGACAGGCATGAGCGTGACACTGGAGGGAATTCGGCAGGCCCGGCAGCGGATACAGGAGAGCATTTATCTCTCGCCTGCGCCAAGGTCAGAGGCGCTGTCGCGCATGACGGGACAGCAGGTGTACCTGAAGCTGGATAATCTGCAGCGGACGGGCGCCTTTAAGGAACGAGGCGCGCTGAATAAGATTCTCACCTTGTCTGAAGAGGAGAAGCGGCGTGGAGTGATTGCCGCGAGCGCGGGAAATCACGCGCAGGCGGTCGCTTACCACGCGACGGCGCATGGGCTTCGAGCGCGCATCGTGATGCCGCTGATGACGCCGCTGGTGAAGACGGCTTCGACTGCGGCCTACGGGGCTGAAGTGGTATTGAGCGGCGCGAATTATGACGAGGCGTATGCAGAAGCGCTGCGGCTGGCCGCACAGGATGGCATGACGTTCCTGCATCCCTTTGACGATGATGTGGTGATGGAGGGCCAGGGGACGATTGGTGTGGAGCTGCTGGAGCAGGTGCCGGGGCTTGAGGCGGTGGTGATTCCGATTGGCGGCGGCGGACTGATTGGAGGTGTGGCTTGCGCGATCAAGGAGTCAAATCCGAAGATTCGCGTCATTGGCGTGCAGACGGAGAGATTGCCTTCGATGCTGAGAGCGGCGGAAACAGGCGCGCCGGTGACGATTGCCGCCGAGGCGACCATCGCAGATGGTGTTGCCGTGCGTCGCGTGGGTGAACGCACGCTTCCGCTGGTGCAACGCTACGTGGATGAGCTGGTTACGGTGGATGAAGAGGAGATCGCGAAGGCGATTCTGGTTTTACTGGAGCGCGAAAAGACCCTGGCCGAAGGCGCGGGAGCGATGGCGCTGGCGGCGTTGCTGCAGCAGAAGACGTCGCTGCGCGGGCAACGCACCGCGGTGCTGGTAGGCGGAGGAAACATCGACGTAAGCCTGCTGGCGCGGATCATTGAGCGCGGCCTGGTGAAGGATGGACGCAGGACGCGGCTGAGGATTCACCTGACGGACCGGCCGGGAGCGCTGCACGGGCTTACGAGGATTCTGGCCGATGCGCGGGCAAACATTGTGCAGACAGCGCATGACCGTACGCATTATGGGGTGAGTCTTGGCGATACGGTGATCGATATTACGCTGGAGACGCGCGGCGACGAGCACATCGAGGAGATTGGGAAACTATTACGGGGCGCGGGTTACCGACACGAGCGAATTGACTGAGGCGGCGACATAACGCTCGTCGTACGATTTGACTGCGGGAGGCGAGGTGCGTTTAAGCTGTTTGGCGAATCGATTTTCTAAATGAGCGTGTGGGAGAGAGGGTTTGGTGCCGCCAAGAATTAGGCAAGTCGAGTGAGTTGCACCAGGTCACTTCCGGTAGACGTTTGCTGAGTGTGCGCGAGAGGGGCGAGGTAATGAGAGATTGTGGATTCGGCTGGAAGATGGTTGCATTGTTTGCGGCACTGGGCCTCTTGGTGTGCGGTGCGCAAGCGCAGCAGGGATCGGTGGCTGCGCGGGCAAACGGTGTGAGTGTAGAGCATGGTCGCGTGGTGATTACGAAGGATCACACGACGATGGTGCTGGAGCCGTATGCGCCAAATGTGATTCGGGTGAGCATCAGCCGGTTGCCTGCCTATGCGATGGCTCCTCCGGGATACGGGATTATTGCCAAGCCGGATGCCAGCGGCTGGAAGTTTGAAAAGACGGCGGATGGAGGGACGTATCAGTCGTCGAAGCTGGCGGTGACGATCATGGGGCCGCCGAAGCACCACAGCCCACACCTGCTGAATCAGGAATCCATTGGGAAGTTTTTCAGCGCGAACGGAGGACAGGGGTACGGAAACATACCTCTGCGGTTTTCGCTGCCGGATGGAAAGACAGTAGTGAAACTAGAGGGCTGGTCGATGAACAAGCCCAGTTATGGGAGCGGGAATACGGAGATTCTGCAGGACCGGCGGCCGACGGATCCGCCGTTCTACCAGGTAGGCGCAACGTTCAGCGTGCAACCGGGCGAGCACTATTACGGCTTGGGCGAGAACCAGAGCGGCAGGCTCGATCATCGCGACCAGAGCGTGCGGTGCTGGAGCGATTATGGGGCACCGGGCGGCGAGAGCTTTTGTGTGCCATTCATGGTTACGAATAAAGACTATGCCGTGTTGTGGGATAACCCGTCGAAGACGACGGTGAATCCGTATTTCAATGAACGGACAACCTGGACATCGCAGGTTGGGCAGCGGGTGTCGTTCTTTGTGGTTGTGGGCAAGACGGCGGACAAATTGTACGAGGGTTACCGTCTGCTGACCGGGCCGACGCAGTTACTGCCCATCGGGGCCTATGGGTTTACGCAGTCGAAAGAGCGCTATGGCACGCAGGCCGAGATTATGAATGTGGCGAAGGAGTATCGCGAGCGCCATTTGCCCTGCGACTATCTTGTGGTGGACTTCTTCTGGTATCCGAAGATGGGGCAATTCACTTTCACGAAGAAAGACTGGCCGGACCCGACAGAGATGAATGCCGAGCTGCACAAGATGGGCTTCCATACGCTGATCAGCGTGTGGCCGCGATTTGCGCCGGGTTCGCAGTACTACAACATGCTGGTGAAAAATGGGTGGTTCTATCATCTGGCGGACGGCAAGCCGACGCAGACGAACGAACTGCCGGGGAACATGACGGGGTCGAACATCGACGTGACGAACCCGGCGGCGGCGCGATGGTTCTGGCAGATGATCGACCAGCACATCATCAGCAAGGGATTCGACGCGATCTGGACGGATGAGACGGAGCCGGATATTCCGCCCAATGGCAGTTACTATTACATCGGACCGGGCACGGAGTACTTCAACGTGTATCCGCTCTTTGAGACGTCGACGGTGTATCACGGACTTCGAAGCGTTGAGAAGGAGCGCGCGATGATCCTGGCGCGTGCGGCATACACGGGCGCGCAGCGGAATGGGACGATTTTCTGGTCGTCGGATATTTCGCCTACCTGGGATACGCTGCAACGGCAGGTTCCGGCGGGGCTGGACGTTACGGCGTCGGGGATCCCGTACTGGACGGACGATGTGGGCGGATTCTGGGCCTTGCCGGCAGTGCATCATCCGGTGC
>JAJZIF010000467.1 GCA_021810735.1 Acidobacteriota bacterium | reverse complement strand
TCTTTGGCTATGACTTCAGACTTCGAGCGAAGATCCGTTCGAGGATCGCGCGCGGACCCGCGGCGCGTGGATCTTCGCTTCCCCTGGTTAAGATTCATTCAAGTCTCTTGGCTCTTGGGGTACCTTACGCGCCAGCAGTGGGGCAATAAACAGAATTGCGAACAAGGTTGTGACCATGCCGCCCACGACAACGCGAGCCAGCGGCTGTTGCGCCTGCGCTCCAATGCCATTGGACAAGGCGGCGGGTAAAAGCCCCAGCCCAGCCGCCATGCAGGCCATCACCACCGGCCTCATCTCCACCAGACAGCCTTGCAGCAGCCCTCTTTCCTCGCCCAGCTCATACTGCATGTGACGCACGCCGCGCAGGAACACGACAGTGCCCAATGTATTCAACCCCAACACTGAGGTAAATCCAACCGCCGCCGAAATGCTGAACGGGGTATGAGTGATCAGCAGAGAGAAGATTCCGCCGATCATGCCAAAGGGAATCACGGCCATGACAATGAGAGCATCGCGCACGGACAGAAATAGAACATACAAGAGCCCAAGAATGATGAGCAGACTGACAGGAACGATGAACTCCAGCCGGTGCAGCTCTTGTTGCAGGCTTTCGAATTCGCCGGCCCAGGCGTACTCATAGCCGGGGGGCAGCTTGATTTGCTGTTGCAGCCGGGCTTGCAAATCGTGGATTGTGCTGGACAGATCGCGGCCGCGAACGCTGAATTTGATGGGAACATACCGCCGGCCGCCTTCGCGGTAAATGGCGAAGGCTCCATCGCGAATGCTGACATCGGCGATCTCTCCCAGCGGTACCATGTTGCCGTCCGGAGTCGGCAACAGAATTTTACGGATCACGTCCGGATTGTCCCGGTCGACGAGAGGATAGCGCACGACCAAATCGAAGCGACGGTCGCCGAGGATCATCTGCGTGATCGGCGTCCCGCCTACCGCCGCCTGGATCGCATTGTTGATGTCCTGCGCCGCGAGGCCATAGCGGGCGGCCTTGGCCCGGTCAATCTGGATGATGAGATTCGGTTGTCCGCCTACCTTGAAGATACCTGCGTCCTGAACGCCTGGAACATACTTCATCACCTCGATGATTTGCTCCGACAGTGTCGAGAGAGCATCGAAGTCGTTGCCGAACAGCTTCAGCGAGTTTTCTCCCTTGACGCCGGACATGGCCTCTTCCACGTTGTCCTGGATATTCTGCGAGAAGCCGAGCACGACACCGGGGTACTTGGCCAGCTTGGATTGCATTTCTTCAATCAGCTTGTCTTTACTGCCATGCAGATAGACCGGCCACTGCTTGACCGGCTTCAGATCCGTATAGATCTCGACATTATTGAACGTGGTCACGTCGGTGCCGTCATCCGGGCGGCCCACCTGAGAAACTGTCTGGGTGACTTCAGGAAACTTATCCAGCGTGGCACGCATGGAATCCGCAATGGCGACGGCCTGGGGAAAGGAAATATCCTGGGGCAGCGTGGCCCGAATCCAGAGATTGCCCTCCTCCAGCGCCGGCATAAATTCTCCGCCGACAAAACGAAAGGCGAAGATTGTCAGCAACATCAGCAGCACCGCGCCAACCAGCACGACGCGAGAGTACTCCAAGGCAAAGTTCAGCCACGGCTCATACACGCGATGCACGTTTCGGATGAGCCAGGTCTCTTTGCCCGTCGTTGGTTCTTTGGAAGCAGTGATGAATCCAAGCACTGGAGCAAAGATCACGGCATAAATCAACGCCCCGATCAAGGCAAAGCCGTAGGTCATCGACATGGGAGCGAAAATCTTGCCCGGCACGCCTTCCATCGTGAAAAGAGGAAGAAACGAGGTGAGAATGATGGTGGTCGAAAAGATGACCGGCGTCGCGCCTAGTTTGATCCCCTCGACGATCAGATCGGCGGTGGATTCACCTTCCAGACGGTTGGAGAGTTTCCGATAAATACTTTCCAATACGATGATGGCGGCATGAACCAGAATCCCGAAATCGATAGCTCCAATGGATATCAAGTTGGCCGAGTGGTTCGTCAATACCATCAGCGTTACGGCAAAGAGCACGGAAAACGGAATGGTCAGCGTCGTCAGCAGCGTTGTACGGAAATCCCCAATGGTGACGACGAGCACCAGGGTGACTAAAATCAGACCGGTCAGAATGATGTGCTCCACCGTATCCGTGGTAATACGAATCAGGTTCGTGCGGTCGTAATACGGCTTGATTTGCATGCCCGGCGGCAGCAGATTGCCATGGTTCAGGCTGTACACTTTCTTTTTCAGCGCCTTCAGCGCCGGCAAGGATTGCTCTCCTTTCTGCAGCAGTACGATCCCTTCGGCAATGTTGCTGTTTTTGTCCCGTCCAACGCGGCCCAATGGCGGTTGAAAGCCTTTTCTTAGGGTGGCGACGTCCCGCACCAGCACGGGAACGTTGTTGTGCTCGGCGACAACAATGGCCCCAATGTCGTCCACGGTTTTCAGCAAACCCAGCGAACGCACATTGACGTTCTGCGCGCCCAACGCCAGGTAATCGCCACCGACATTGGCATTGCTGTTCTGGATGGCATTCACCACCTGGGTCAGCGTCACGTTATGCGCCAGCAGCAGGTTTGGATCGACGACGACCTGGTATTGCCGTGTCGTTCCGCCAAAGGTGGTCACATCGATGATGCCCGGAACCTGCTTCAATTCCCTGGTGACCAGCCAGTCTTGCGTTGCCTTGATTTCATTCACGGAGTAGCCGGGACCGGTGAGGACGTAGCGATAAATCTCACCGATCGGCGAGGTGGGCGAGAGTTGCGGTTGCAGGTTGTTCGGCAATGTCAGGGTTTGCAGGTGGTACAGGACCTCCTCGCGATCGTGGAAATAGTCGCTATCAAAACTGAAATAGAGCTTCACATCGCTCAGCCCAAAAATGCTGATGGAGCGAACCTGCTCCAGATGCGGAGAGCCGTAGACAGCATTTTCTACTGGAATGGTGACCTGCTGCTCCATCTCTTCCGCGGACCAGGCGGGGTTCTGCGTGATAATTTCCACCAGCGGCGGCGAGGGGTCCGGATAGGCCTCAATATCGAGTTGAGTGCATGCGTATCCGCCCATCAGCAGCATGGCTGCAAAAATGACAAGGACAATCACACGGTATTGAATGAGTTTCCGAATCAGTCCGCCCATACTCACTCTCCGGCGGGAGCGCGCAGCAATGCCGCCCCCAGTGTGACGACCTGATCGCCATCGTGCAGACCGCTCAGAACGACGACGTTCTGCTGTTGCATCTGGCCTACTTTGACGGGGCGCCTTTCATAGTTGCCCGGAGACGTCTGGACGAATACCGAATCGAAATTGTTCTCGTGGATTACGGCGGACGAAGGAACGAGAAATCCCTGAATCGTGGAACGGTCGATGACAATGTTCGCGAACATCTGCGGCTTGAACTTCATCTGGGGATTCGCCAGCACGATACGCACTTTGACGGCGAGCGTGGTGGGATCGAGCGATTGGGACAAATTGTCTATCCTGCCCGGTAACGACAAACCTGGATACGCGGGAAAGGTCACACTCACCGGGCGCCCCACGTGAATGCTGGCCAGGTCGCTCTGATAGGCGTCACCCAAGATCCAGACATGATCCAAATTGGCGATGGTGGCGAGCGGAGTTGCATTGTCCAGCGAGCGTTGCCATTCCCCCACCGCCGTACCGGTG
>JAJZIF010000466.1 GCA_021810735.1 Acidobacteriota bacterium | reverse complement strand
AAACCACGCGGTATACGCTGCGCGGCATGGTAAAGGTAAAGTCCAGACCCCAAATGCGCCCGTTGTTCGCAGCGGCGCGCAGCGGTGAAAGCCGTAGCGGGTACGAAAATCCCTCGGGGGCAACCCCGTGCCGGTTCGAGTCCGGCCCCGGGCACCAGGTGGGGTCAAACCCCGCTTTCCCTGCCCGTCCCGTTTCATCCCAACATTGCGCTAAACCCCAGGAAATCGTAGGGTTTCCGAAGCGCAGCCCATCCACCGCAATCCATGGGCATGATAACACGCCCGAGGGTCAAAGGGGGGTAACTGCGCTCCGGTGTGAGTCCCGGTTTTTGTGAGTCCTGGTTTCGGACCGAGGCGAGTTCGGGTTACCCCCCAGGCTCCTAAAAAGGTGGTGGCGCCATGCTGTCGGATGCGAAGATTCGAAACCTCAAGCCCAAAGAGAAGGCCTACAAGGTCTCGGACGACCGGGGCCTCTACCTGCTGGTGAACCCCAACGGATCGCGCTGGTGGCGGTTCAAGTACTACTTCGGCGGCAAAGAGCGCGGGATCTCCCTAGGCGTCTACCCCGACGTGCCGCTGAAGTATGCGCGGGAGCAGCGCGAGGAAGCCCGGAAGCTCGTCGCACGAGGCATCGACCCCAGCGTGGAGCGCCGGACGAAAAGGATCGCCCTCGAGAACTCCTTCAAGCTGATCGCCGAGGAATTGCTGGCCCTGCAGTCCAAGAAGCTGGCCAAGATCACCCTGTCCAAGGCGCAGTGGATCCTGAACTCGTTCGTCTACCCTCGCCTCGGCTCCCGCCCGATCGCCGAGATCGCCGCGCCCGAGCTCTTGACCGTGCTGCGGCCGATCGAGAGCCGCGGCATGAACGAAACCGCACACCGAGCCCTGCAGCGCTGCAGCCAGATCTTCCGCTACGCCATCGCGACGGGTCGAGCGACCCGGGACATTACCTCCGACCTGCGGGGCGCCCTGGCGCCCGTGGTGGTGGAGAACCGCGCCGCCATCACGGAGCCACAGAAGATCGGCGCCCTGCTCCGCAGCATCGATGCCTACGTCGGACACCCGACGACGCTGATCGCCCTGAAGCTGTCCCCTCTCGTCTTCGTTCGTCCCAGCGAGCTCCGCGCGGCGGAATGGAGCGAGGTCGACCTGCAAGCCGCCGAGTGGCGCATCCCCGCCGAGCGCATGAAGATGCGGGAGCGGCACATCGTCCCGCTGTCTTCCCAGGCAGTCGCCCTGCTCCGGGAGCTCCGCAGCGTCACCCGCAAGAGCAAATACCTCTTCCCGTCCCTGCAAAGCCGTGACCGACCGATGTCCGTGAACACCGTGAACGCCGCCCTCCGCCGCCTGGGCTATGCCCGCGATGAAATGACGGCCCACGGCTTCCGCGCCATGGCCTGCACCTGCCTCAACGAGCTCGGCTGGCACCCGGATGTCATCGAGCTGCAGCTCGCCCATGCGGAGCGGAACAAGGTCCGTGCGGCGTACAACCGGGCCGAGCGGCTGGCGGATCGGAGGAAGATGATGCAGGCGTGGGGGGATTACCTCGACGGCCTGCGCGCCGGCCGTCCCGAACTCGCCCCTGCCGACATCGCACCGCCGCGGGCGCCTGCTGTCGCCCCAGAGCACGAACGAAAGGGGAGAAACGCCCAAGACGCCGCGGCACCTCAACTGGAGTTCGTCCTCAGTCTTCGCCAGTGACGGCGAATACCTTTGCATGGCGGATTCTCAATCCGAACTGCTACTGACCGCTCTCGGTTACGCAGCGACCGCGAGCCAACGCGCAGAGCGACCCGCAGGTCGATTCGTCTGAAATAGATAGGCCGCTCAAGAGCTCCCTGGATTCAATTGTGTATTTACCCAGGATCGTCCTCGGGCCGCCCGGCAGTCCGGAAGCCACAGTCAACAATGAATCTGTGGCAATTCTAAAAACCGCGTAGAAAATCACTGAATAGTAACGCCACTTCAGATGTGATAACTTTACCTTGACGGGTAGGAACAACCGGGGTTACGCGACATGTCGAAGAAGGCTCCTATTGACGCCGTAAATGCCATACACCAAGCGCTGGAAGGACTTGACAGCCAAAGTCAATTGCAGGCGCTGCAGGCAGCCGTTACGTTGCTCGGAACATCCGCGGAAAGCATCGGAATTTCGCAGCGGCAGGCGGATTCCGACACAACGCACGCAAAGACAGACATGACTGCTCCCAGCATGCGCGGCAGCGGCGGCGCAATCGGCGCAGCATCGGCGTTTTTTGAAGCAAAGGATCCGCAGGGCCTGATGGAGGTGCTCGCAGTCGCAGCACGATACAGAGAGCTTGCAGAAGCGGCAGAAGTACATACCAAGAATGAATTAGATGCCGTCTTTCGCGCCGCACGACGCAACCCACCGACGAACTTCCACCGCGACCTGAAGAATGCAAAACAGCAACAATATTTCAACATTGGCAGTGACATTGTCCTCTCCCACTATGGGCAGCGGCATGTAGACGCGCTTCCAGATCGTGATGCGGCGAGAGCGATCGCTCGGCCCAGAAAGCCGGTCGGAAAGAAAAAGCGAAAGAGCAAGGCTGCTGCCAAGTAGACCCAATGTCTACAATCGACTTCCACACAGCGCTGTCCGGTATTCCCGAGGCACTGCGCGACCCGCTACTTGATACATTTAGTACGATCGTACGCAATTATCGTGAAAGCAGATGGGAGCCATCAGAGCTGAACGGCGGAAAATTCTGCGAAGTCGTTTACTCGATCTTGCGCGGCCACGTCGATGGCAAGCATCCATCTGGCCCCTCCAAGCCGAAAAACATGATGGCGGCCTGCGCGGCTCTTGAAAATGATGGCGTAAGCTTTCCGAGAGCCATTCGCATACAGATTCCCCGGATGTTAATCGCGCTGTATGAAATCCGTAATAATCGAGGCGTTGGCCATGTTGGAGGAGACGTTGACCCGAATAGCATGGATGCCAAGGTTGTGCTGGAGATGGCAAAATGGATCCTTGCTGACCTAGTTCGCGTATTCCACCCCGACAGCGTAAGCACGGAGCAAGCTAGGGAAATCGTTGACTCACTCGTGGAACGGACCATTCCTGCAGTCTGGAAGGTTGCTGACGTTCGTCGAGTACTCGATGCAAGCCTGAAGGCCCGTCAACAGGTCCTGCTGTTGCTGTACTCTGTAAGCGGACCGGCTAAGGTTGGTGATTTATTTGAGTGGGTAGAGCACTCGAATTTCACGGTCTTCAAAAGAGATGTAATCGGCCGGCTCCACAAAGACCGGCTGGTGAACTTTGATGCTCGCACAGGTCTTGTTGCGTTATCACCTACGGGTACACGGGAGGTCGAGTCGAAGCTGCCCTTAACTCTGTCCCCAACATAGCCACACAGTGCAGTCGGGTGAAGCACTACAAGGCCGCCGCCAGGTGGCGGCGGCAGCGGAGCAATGCTTGCGCCAATCGCAGGTGAAGGTGACTATCGGAGTCGACCCGATGTTTCCGAAGGTGATTAGGTGGAAGCGCCAATGGGGCGGCAAAGACCGGGTCGTGTGGGTGATAGTAAGAAAGCTAGACGAAGCTTGGAAAAGAGACCCCGTGTCAAGCTATTACATTCCCCGCGGGCAGTGTCGGCACCATCCCTTTGGTAGCTGGTTATCGAAATTCGGGCTATATCCGGGATTCCCAAAGGGCAACTGGCATGGATAGCGCAGGATT
>JAJZIF010000465.1 GCA_021810735.1 Acidobacteriota bacterium | reverse complement strand
CACCAGCTTCATACCCTGGCCATGCACCGCCGCCGCAAGCGCCTCATAATCCGCCAGCGTGCCGAAGTGCGGATTGACCCGGTACATATCGACCGGCTCGTATCCGTCATAATCCTGCGAAGCGGGGTCCTGCGCATACAACGGTGTAATCCAGACCGTCGTCGCGCCCAGCTTCTGGATATAGTCCAGATGGTTTTCGATTCCCCGCAGATCGCCGCCATGGTAGGCGTTCGGATTGCTTCGATCGAATGTCCCCGGGGCCTTTGCCAGTTGGTCGTTCGATACATCTCCGTCCGAGAATCGATCCGGCATGATCAGATACATCGCGTCCGAAGGCGTGAACCCATGAAACCCATCGGTCGGCGCATGGCGCTTATCCAGTTCATACGGCACCCGCGTTTGCCCGCTTGCGGTGCGAACAACCAGATCGAATTTCTGCGGCGGAGCCTGAGTTGTGTCCAGCCACACGAAAGCCCAATGGCCGTTCTGGGAAATTTTGGTTCGCCGCACGGAAATCCCCGCCATGCTGCTGCCGATGCGCGCACCGGTCAAATTTCTTCCGTACAGCAGCACCATCGGGTTCGGCAAATCGCTCCACCAGTTGGGCGGCTCCGCCTGCCGCACCACCGGCTTTCCTTGTCGGCTTGCGGGCTGCGGCGGCTTGCTGCGAGTGCGCGCCGCCAGCGGCAGACCGGTGCAGAAGCATACCAGCGCCCACGAGCACAGGTTGCGCAACCGGCGATAGGGGACCTTGGTTTCCATCAGTGGCATTCCATCCCTGGCGAGACCGCGTCTCGGTCCTGGGATTGAATCATTCGCAGCGCCGAACTCACCGGTTCACGATGCATTCCGTCGAACCATGCGAGCGCTCGCCAACTTCACCCGCCAACATCCCAGGTGAACTTCGGTCGCAAACAACTTCATCAGTGTACTCCGGGGTGCGCGCCGGCGGAACCCGGTGCGTGTCTCAGAGAAACAGGCCAACGGATCGCTTCACAGAGGGTGGAATGTTATGGGTTCCCCATCCTGGCGCAGCCAGGGCGAATTTACAGATACTGTATTCAAACGAAAATGGAGTCATTCTGAGCGCAGCGAAGAATCCAGAGGGTGATGGCGGCGTTTACGATGCGGATATCGTCTGGATTCTTCACCGCAAATGACTGTACAAACTATGAAAATGCAGCCAGGGTGGGATAGAACGATGCCCGCATCGCAATCACCGTGAAAATACCATGGTTCACACCGGCGCGGTCGCCTCAGTGCGGTGCGCCCGCCGCCTGCAACGCCTCCGTCAGGGCCTGCTGCAAACGCTCCAGAAATTCTGGATCGAGCTTCGCATTTTCCCCTTCGACGCCGGAGGAACCGTTGCCCTGCCCATGCGCGCTTTTCGTCAGGTAGAAAACGTCGATCGCAACTTCCCCCTCGGTGTCGATCAGCGCCACGGAAATATTGCATTGCATCTCCGCCAACACCAGGCTCAGGCGCCGCAACAGTCCGGGCGTGTCCTGCGTAATCACCTGCAGGATCGTGCTGTGGGTGGAAGAGGTATTGTCGACGGAAAGCCGTGTTTCCACCTGCATCTTGCGGTTCTGCACGCGCGCCGAATGCGCGCGGGAAGCCAGCAATCGCGCCACCGCGACAGCTCCGCTGGCCACATCGGTCAGGCTCTTCTGGAACCGCGTCGTCTCGGCTGGGTTCAGGGCCAGCGTGTCGTAGCGGTCGAGAAAGCGGAAGCTGTCGATGACTGTCCCAGCCGCATTCGAAAACGCGTCCGCCTTGATGATGTCCATCCCCCACGCCGTCAACGCGCCCGCCATATCGGCAAACAGGAACGGACGGTCGCGCGTTATCAGCGTGCATTCCCACGATGCCCCGGCATGCGTCAGCAGAACTTCCGACGACGATGCATTCAGTTGACGAGCCAGTTGCCAGTGCGTCAGGATCTCCTGCGCCGACCGCGTACGCAAATAGCGTTGCGGCAGACCGGCCAGAAACAGGCGAATTTCCGCGGCATCGTTCGGAGACAGCGCAATCACCTCCTGAATCGCTGCCGTGTCTGCATCCGCCTCGATGCGGTCCTCATCCACATTGCGGTCCAGATAATTCGATGTCGCCATGTAGAGCCGCCACAAATTCTCCGCCTTCCACGGTGTCAGCGCCTCTGGATTGACCGACCGCACATCGGCATACGTCAACAGCGTCAGCAGCCGCAGGTTGTTGGGCGTGCCCACCATCTCCGCGAAAATCCGCACCGTTTCCGCATCGAAAATATCTTTCCGCAGCGTCAGCGACATTTCCAGGTGCTGCCGGATCAGGCGCAACACCGTTTCACGCTGGGTCGCCGTCAAATGCCAGCGCTCGCAGACCGCGGCGGCAATCTTCATGCTGTGTTGGGTATGGTTGCCCTCGCCGCGCGCCTTGCCGGTGTCGTGGAGCAGCGCGGCCAGGTACAACAATTCAGGCTCCTCCACCTCTTGCAGGATCGCGTAAAAACGCTCTTCCCATTCGTAGGCCGGCTGCGCCAGGGAATGCAGATTTTCAAGAATCAAAAACGTGTGCTCATCCACCGTATAGCGGTGATAGGCATCCCGAACCACCAGCGCGTCCACCCCGTGAAACTCCGGCAGGATCAGCTCGAGAATCCCCAGCGCATGCATGGCGCGCAGCGCATTGGCAACTTCTGGTCCCAGAAGAATCCGCCGTACCCGCTCCCACAGCGCGGCCCCGGTAGGCAGCCGTTCCGCCAGCACCGCCAGCGATTCGCTCAAATGCCCTTCCGCCTCCCGGCTCAGTTGCAGCCGCTGCTCCGCCAGCATCTGAAACAGAGTCAGCATGCGATCGGGATCGGCATATTCCGCCGCCGTCTTCAGCGAGATTCTGCCGTCGGAGACCGGGCAGCCGTCCAGTACGGTCCGGCTGCGCCATTGGCGAACGTGATCGATCAAGGAAAGACGGCCGCTAGGAATTTCATCCAGCATTTGGCGGGTAAGCCAATCGATCGACCGCGCATGACGAAAATATTGCCGCATCCAGCCCGCCGTGTCCGGGGGACGCTTTTCCGCCAGCTTGGCCTGCATGATCGACAGTCCCAGTCGCCGCGCCGCCGCCTCGTCCTGCGCCTGCCAGTACAGCATGTTGTCGTCGCGCTGGCTTCGGTAATGCAGAAAACTGCGAACGGTGATCAGGAATTGATGCGCCAGAGCGGAATCGTCCTGGCGCTCGACCAGCAGTTCGTTTTCATAACGATTCGACGAATGCCCCGCGCTCTCCGGCAATACCTGCCCCAACCATGTGCAGATGTGAAAATCGCGCAATCCGCCTACGCCATCTTTCACGTTGGGTTCCAGATGAAACAGCGTCCGTTGAAATTTTGCCTGGCGGGCACTCGCCAGACGCGCAATCGCGGCCAGCAATTGGGAACGCCGGCGCTCGATCAGCGACGGAATCCGCTCCAGATCCAGGTCCTCGAACAGCGCGAAATCTCCCGCGATATAGCGCCTGTCGAGCAGCGACAGCGTAAATTCAGGATTTTCTTCGCTGATCCGTTCGCACTCTTCCACCGCGCGCGTGGTGGCGCTCACCCGCAGGCCAATGTCCCACAGGTCCTGACAAAGTCGCCGTATCGCAACCTTGTAGCTGCCCTCCACGCCCGGGTCGCTCGCGATGAACAGCAGATCGATGTCCGAATAGGGAAACAGCTGGCAGCGTC
>JAJZIF010000012.1 GCA_021810735.1 Acidobacteriota bacterium | reverse complement strand
TCGAATGTCGTTGCTCAACTACATCCTAAGGAGTCGCCGCATATGGCTCGCTTACGCTCACCATCTAACTGCTTCTACAGAAATTTATGGACTCAATCGAACTCTACCGCAAGCATCCGGACTGGGTCCTCAACTTCCCAGGCCGCCCGCGCTCCGAGGCTCGCAACCAGCTCGTGCTCAACCTCGCCCGGCCAGACGTCAAGGCTTACGTCTTCCACGTCCTCGACAATCTGCTCTCGCACAACGATATTTCCTTCATCAAGTGGGACTACAACCGTAACTGGGCCGAGCCCGGCTGGCCCGCCGTGCCGCCTGATCAGGAGCAGGAAGTCTACGTCAAGTACATCCGTAACCTCTACTCCATCATGCGCGAGCTGCGCGCCAAACACCCCAACGTCGAAATCGAAGCCTGCTCCGGCGGAGGAGGCCGCGTTGACCTGGGCATCATGCGCTACACCGACGAGGTCTGGCCCTCCGACAACACCGATCCCTTTGACCGCCTCTCCATCCAGCAGGGCTTCACCTACGCCTACACACCCGGCGTCATGATGGCCTGGGTCACCGGCTCCCCCAACTGGGTCAACGGCCGCGTCACCTCGCTGCAATACCGATTCCTGGTATCCATGGAAGGCTCACTCGGTATCGGCGCCAATCTCAACAAGTGGACGCCCCAGGACTTCGCCACTGCACGCAAAATGGTCGCGCAGTATAAAACCATCCGTGCCACCGTGCAGCACGGCTCGCTCTACCGCCTCATCTCGCCGCTGCACGGTAGTGAGTACGCCGTCAACGAATACGTCAGCCAGGACCACCAGCAGACCGTAGCCTTCGCCTATTTGCATTCCAGTCAGATGGGCTATCCGTTCCCGCGTATTTATCTGCGCGGACTCAACCCCTCAGCTACCTATAGCTTCCGCATGCTCGATGGCAAAGCCGCTCCCGGCACTCCCACCAGTGCCAGCGGAGCTTACTGGATGCATGCCGGCGTGCAGCTCCTTCTGCGCGGCGACTTCAAAGCAGCACTGCTCGAACTCGATCGCGCGCAATAACCGCCCTTGGGATTCCTCGCCGCCCGAATCCCAGGCCCTGAGTCCCACCGTGGGATTTTCCGACGCAATCACGCCTCTGATTCGCAGGGAAAATCCCCGACCCCGCAGCCCCCAGCCTCTATGCGGCAAGACCCTCCCCACCATGGCCCGCAAATTTCCATAAAGTCAAATCCTTGTTTCCCTTGCGCCTGCCGTGGGCGCATGGTAACTTTGCCTCCCAAGTGGGATTCTCCCCCCGGGAACTACCGCCCGTAATCTCACACGAACTTCCAAAGACCCGGGAAGAGTGTGTGAAGAAACGTTCGTCAATTACCGCGCAACTCTGCGGACTGGCTCTGCTCTCTGCCTTGTCCCTCACCGGTGCCCTCGCGCAGCCGCCTGCTGCAAAACTAGCTGCGTCACCGTCGGCCCCGGCCATGCGCGGCTTCCCCATCATCCATAATTATTCAGTCACCGACATCAATAACTCCAATCAGGTTTGGACGATTGCCCAAGGTCCCGAGGGCATGATTTATGTGGGAGACACAGGCCCCGCCGTCCTGCAGTACGATGGCACGCGCTGGCGTCAGATCTTCATTCCATCGGTAAATGTGCGTTCGCTCGCGGTGGACTCCAAAGGCCGCGTCTGGGTGGGCGGAACCGCAACCATTGGATACCTTCGGCCCGACTCAGCGGGCAAACTTCATTATGTATCGCTCATAGGCAAGATCCCTCAGCAAGACCGTGGTTTCAGCGACGTCTGGCATACACTCTACACGCCCACCGGCGTCTACTTTCAGTCGTACGAGTACACCTTCCGGTGGGATGGCGAACGTATGCATGTTTGGTCGCCGGAACATGGACAAACTTTTCAGGCATTGTCCAGCGTCCGCGGCCAGGTCTATACAGACCAGACCGGCGTCGGCCTCGAGAAAATCATCGGCGACCAGCTCAAGCCCCTTCCGGGCGGTTCCGCCTACAGCCACGCACACAAACTCTTCCTTCACCCTTGGGATAACGGCCAAATCCTCATCTCCCAGACAAACGCATACGGTCCCACCACTTCCAGTCTGCTTTCCATCTACAACGGTCAAAAAGCTGTCCCCTTTCACACTCAGGCGGACAGCTACCTGAAAAAGCATCAGCTCTACACGACACTCCTCCTGAGCGATGGCGATCTCTGCGTAACCACCATCGCCGGCGGCGCCGTGCTGCTCAATCGCCAAGGCAAACTTCTCCAGATACTCAACCGTCAGGCCGGATTAATGAGCTCTCAGATCCTCACCGCATTTCAGGATCGGCACGGTGCTCTCTGGCTTGGTTCCGATAAGGGCGTTTCCCGCGTTGCCATCAACTCCCCGGTATCTATCTTCGCCCGCAACTTCCCGGGCGATGTCATTCGCTTTCAGGGCAAGCTGTATGCCACCACACAGAACTCGATCGCTCCTCTTGTACAAATCGTCACGAATCCGCATACCGGACTCCCATCCCAACGGGCGATCCAGGGAGGCAGCCAGGGCTTTTGGATGATCGACTTCAAAGACCTCGCCGACCATGCCCCGGAACAATTGCTCGTTGGCTCAGGTGGAGGCCCAATGGTTCTTAAGGGGAATCGACTCATCCCGGCATTGCCCTCCATCAACCAGGGAGCCTACGACTTGTTGCAGTCGAAGAAAACGCCTTCGAGAGTGCTCATCGGCTACGAGAGCAGCGTCGGCTCCATGCGCTGGGAAGGCCACGGTTGGAAAACCGAAGGCACTGTTCCTCATCTGGTCTATGCAGCCCAGGAGTTGGCTCAGGACGACAATGGCAACCTCTGGGTCAGCGGCAGCAGTCGCGTGGTGATCCGCATCAAAATTCCTCCGTCAGGAATGAAGAATGCGAAATTCGAGGCCATCGGCGCAAAACAGGGCTTGCCTCCGGGCGCGAGAATGATCGTCCAATACGTCGATGGAAGCATCTACGCCTCCTCCCTGGGTCACGACGACCTCTATCGATGGGACCCCTCCACGCAAAAATTCGTCGTCGATAACCAGTTCTTGTTGCCCATGAATGCGCCCGATGTCCTCCCCCTGGTCTTCGCGCTGCCGGACGGCAATGTGTGGTCGGAAACAGACTCTTCCATGGGCCAGCGCATCGGCGTCTTCGTACATCAACCGGATGGCCGCTTCCGCCTCGAAGAAAAGCGCTTTCAAGTCCTCACACAATTTAAGGACTCCTTCGTCGGCAGACTCTCTGACGGATACTGGCTCGCAAACAATAACCTTGTCCGGTTCAATCCGGCCATGCACATTCCGCCCCAGGCGCCAGCGCCCACCCTCATTCGCGAAGTCGCCTCCGGCTCAAAAATCCTTTTCGGTGGAACCCGCCTGGCCTCCAGCCCGCCACTCAGGCTCCCTCCCGGAACCCGCACCATGCAATTCCAGTTCGCGTCTCCCAGTTTCGCGGACCCTGCCGGCACCCAGTTCCGCTACATGCTGCAGGGCGCTGACCACACCTGGTCCAACTGGGACAAGCAGGCCCAGGCCAACTACAGTGGCCTTACTCCTGGCCACTACCGCTTCCGCGTCGTCTCGCGCACCGGCAGCGGCGTCCTCGGCAAAGAGGCCGATTTCTCCTTCATCATCACCCCGCCCTGGTACGCATCCACCGCGGCCAACGTCGTCTACGTCATCGTGCTGCTCCTCATGGCCCTCTTCGGCTGGTGGCTCATCATGACGTATGAGCGCGAAAAAGCCCGTCGCCAGACCGAAAACCTCGAAGCCGAAGCCCGCGCCCTCGAGGACACCGTCCGCATGCGCACCGGCGAACTGCGGACCCAGGCCGCCGAAATCGCCGCGCAAAAAGAAAGCATTGAGATGCTCAGTGAGATCGGCCGCGAAATCACTGCTTCACTGGATCTCAACACCATCCTTTTCAAGCTCTACGAACGCGTCAATCAAATCGTCGACGCCACCGTCTTCGGCGTCGGACTCTACCGGCCCGAAAGGCGTCTCATCGAATACACGCTCGCCATCGAAAACGGCAAGCGCTACGCCCCCTATACACGCAGCATGGACGATAAAAACCAACTCGCCGTCTGGTGCATCGACCATCGCTACCCCATCCTCATCAACGACATTGAAACCGAGTACGCCCGCTACATCGAATCCTACGCACACACAGGCGGCATCCTCGATGACGGCACTGCGGCCCAGCCGCCCATGTCGATGATCTATCTGCCCCTCATCGCCAAGGACCGGATCCTCGGCGTCCTCAGCACCCAAAGCTTCAAGAAACACGCTTACACCAAGGAGCACGTCCAGCTCCTCCAGAATCTCGCTTCCTACACCAGCATTGCCCTCGACAATGCCGACGCATATCTCACCATCAATCAACGCGAAAAAGAGGTCAGCGAACGCGCCGCCGAACTCGTCACCATCAACCGAATCACCCAGGCACTCGCCTCCCAACTGGATCAGGAACGCCTCCTCCAGTTGGTTGGCGATCAGGTCCGCGACCTCTTCCATGCCCCCATCGCCTTCGTCTCGCTCCTTGATCGCGAAACGATGACCCTGCACTTCCCTTACGCTTTTGGCGTAACGCTCGCATCCCGCCCCTTCGGCCCAGGCTTCACCTCGCAGATCATTCGCACCGGGCAACCGATGCTCATCAACGAAGGCATGGAGGCCAGCCGCGTCAAATTGGGCATCGAGAAGATCGGCATCGATACCACTTCATTCCTCGCCGTGCCCATCCGCTCCGGCGGAGAAATCATCGGCGTCATCGGCGTGCAGTCCACTGATCCCGACTGGAAGTTTCGCGAAGCCGACCAGCAGTTGCTCTCCACCATCGCCTCCGCTGTCGGCGTCGCCTTCCACAACGCGAAACTGTTTGAAGAAACTCGCCAGGCCAAAGCTGCCGCCGAAGAGGCCGACGCCGCCAAGAGCGCATTTCTCTCCACCGTCAGCCACGAGCTCCGCACGCCGCTCACCTCTGTGCTCGGCTTCGCCAAAATCATTCGCCGCCGCCTCGTCGAGCGCCTTTTCCCGCTCATTCCCGGTGGCGACCACAAGGTCGATCAGACCAAGCAGCAGGTGATTGAAAACCTCAACGTCGTCGTCAGCGAAGGGGAACGCCTCACCAAGCTCATCGACGACGTTCTCGACCTCGCCAAGATTGAGGCCGGCAAGTTCACCTGGAACATGGGCAGCGTCTCCATCGCTGACATTATCGAACGCGCCACCGCCGCCACTTCCTCCCTCTTCGAAGCAAAAGACCTCGAACTCATTTGCAACGTCGAGCCGGATTTGCCCAGGATCGAAGGCGACGAGCACCGCCTCATTCAGGTCGTCATCAACCTGATCTCCAATGCGGTCAAATTTACTGACCACGGATCCATTCAATGTTCCGCCCGCCGGCAGGATGGCGAACTGGTGATCAGCGTGAAGGACTCCGGCGTTGGCATCGCGCCGCCCGATCAACCCAAAGTCTTCGAAAAGTTCAAGCAGGTCGGCGATACCCTCACCGACAAGCCAAAAGGCACCGGCCTTGGCCTGCCCATCTGCAAGGAAATCGTCGAGCACCACGGCGGACGGATCTGGGTGGAAAGCGAACTCGGTTACGGCAGTACATTCTCCTTCACCATTCCCATCCCGGGCTCTGAAGGAACTGACGCATCCCACCGCCATCGCGCCATCGATCTCACCGCTCTCGTAAAGGAATTGCGCGAGAAAGTTGCCTCCCATCAGACAAACGATAAATCCATCCTCGTTGTCGACGACGACCCCCATATCCGCTCACTCCTTCGGCAGGAACTGAGCGATGCGGGCTACAGGGTCCGGCTCGCCGAAAACGGTCGCAAAGCCCTGTCCATGATCCGCGAGGAAACACCAGGACTCGTCATTCTCGACGTCATGATGCCCGAAATGAATGGTTTTGATGTAGCAGCGGTTCTCAAGAATGATCCGCTCACCATGCAGATCCCCATCATCATTCTCTCCATCGTCGAAGACAAGGAACGTGGCTACCGCCTCGGCGTCGACCGCTACCTGACCAAGCCCATTGATACCCCTTCGCTCTTTCAGGAAATCGACACGCTCTTCGGTCAGGGCATATCCCGCAAAAAAGTCATGGTGGTCGACGAGGATGCCTCCACGCTCAGAAGCCTCACCGATGTCCTCGAAGCACGTGGCTACCAGGTGGTCGAATCCAATGGGTCAGAGCTGTTCTCAAAAGCAGTTGACTCCCGTCCGGACGTCATCATTCTCAGTTCAATGTTGTCCGGCAATGACAACGTAAAGGCCCTCCGCTTTGAAAAAGGTATGGAGAACGTACTCTTTTTGATCTACCAGTGAATGCAATGAAAATACTCATAGTCGATGACGAAGCCCATCTGCGCATGCTGATTCAGCAGGCCCTCGAGGATCTTGAAGACGAAGGGGCGGAACTTGTCACCGCCTCCAACGGGGAAGAAGCATTGGATGCGATCCGTGAACACCAGCCGAATCTCGTCGTGCTGGATGTCATGATGCCCAAGAAGAACGGGTTCGACGTCTGCCATACCGTAAAGAATGAGTGGGGGCAAACACACACCCGCATTATCCTGCTCACCGCAAAGGGGCAGGAGTTCGATAAGCAGCGTGGCGAAGAGGTTGGTGCCGACCTCTACATGACCAAGCCTTTTGACCCCGACATGCTTGTTGAAAAAGTCCGCCACCTGTTGGATCAGACTGGAGACGCTTCGTAAGCGAATGCCGAGTTTCAAGCTCAGAACGCTCTTTGCCTCCGACTCCCATAGCGCCGGAGCCATTCAGAGCCTGTGCTCTGCCTTGGGCAATCGCGTCTGCATCGTCGACGCATTCGACAGACCTCTGCTTGGCGCTCCATCAGATGCACCGCCTTCTCAAGCCCGCCTCCCCGTTCACGTCAATGACGCTGATGTCGGCTACGTCATCGCCGATCCCGCGGTGGCTCTCCCTATCGCGGAACTCCTCACCCATCTGGCATCGCGCGAGACCGAATCACGGGCGCTCGCCGCGGAAGTTCTGCACCTCTACCGCGAAATCAATCTGATTGAGCAGCTCTCTGAAGACCTCGCCGCCCTCCTTGACGTGACCACCGTCGGTCAGCGCGCCCTGCAGGAAGCACAACGGCTCATCTCAGCGACCTGCGGAGCCATCTTCGTCTTTGACAAAGCCCTGGATGCGATTATTGAAGTCGCCTCCTTTGGAGCGCCCACCGACAACATCGTCAAAACACACAATGCGCTCTGCGTCGAGTCGCGCTTCCTGCACTCTGTACTCGAACGTGGCACTGCGGAAATCATCAATGACTGCGCGTCCGACCCACGCGTCATTGATCAGGAGCGCCACTTCCAGTCACTGATGTGCGCACCTCTTCGTGCGGGAGAACTTACCTCTGGCGCAATCATCGTTGCGAATACTGACCCGCAGGCGTTCTATTCCTCAGCCGATCTCAAGCTGCTCAACACCATTGCGCTCCTCGCAGCCACCGCACTCGAGAACGCTCTCCTCTGCGCCGAAATGGTCACCGCCGCGCGCGATCGTGCCGCCTATTCCGCCGAACTGCAGGCAGCCAGCACTGTTCAGCAGCTACTCCTCAATCGCGCCTCACGCACCTTGCCCGGCTTTGACGTACAGTCGGTTTACCTGCCTGCCAGTGAAGTCGGCGGCGATCTCTTTTTTCTGCAACCCGGCCCGGATGGATCCCTCGTTGCCCTCGTCGGAGACGTGTCTGGCAAGGGGCTCACCGCGGCCATGCGCGTCGCCATGATTCTCGGCGCCCTCAACCGAGAAACCTCCTGCGAACCGGATGAAATCCTCGCATCTCTTAACAACGCTCTCATCGCGCAGGGCGAGCTTGGCTTCACAACGGCTTGCTGCATCCGCATTTCCCCCAGCGGCGACTACATCCTCGCCAATGCCGGGCATATCTCGCCCTTCGTCTCAGGGGTCGAAATCGCAACCGAACCCGCGCTTCCGCTCGGCATTGCTCCCGATCAGAGCTATTGCGCCACGCATGGCACTCTCCGGCCCGGTGAACGCATGGTTTTCGTCTCGGATGGAGTGCCGGAAGCTCGCTCGCCCGCCGGCGAGATCTTCGGCCTCGACCGCCTGCCGGCGCTCACCCTGTACTCGGCTCGCGAAATCGCTGAAACGGCACACAGATTCGGACAGGAAGACGACATTACCGTGCTGACCATTGCACTCTCGGATGCTTAGGCATGATCCTCGTTCCACCATTGCCACTTTGCAATTTCATCCTTGCAGCGACTATGCCGGTCCTTTCTTTCCCGTTTGTGCATCCAAAGCTTGAAGGTTTAGGGTTAGATTCAAATGCTACGGAAGTGCAATTGGTTGCTGCTGGTGGCCGTCATCGTAAGCACACAGGTGTTTACGGTGGCATGTGATGCGCACTGCGGCAAAATGGCTCTCACCAATCGCGCCCTCCAGGCCCTCGACCATTTCTCACGCGCAGCGGCCAACCATGAAGCGGTCGTCATCCCACCCACAGTGAGTCGCTGCAAAGATCTCCTTTGCAATGACGATTCGGCTTCTCTCACCATCCCCTTCACGATCGCCCCTGCGGCTGCCGCACATCTGCCTGCAACAGTTGACCGTCTTTCATTCCCTGTCTATTGGATCGGCGAACCGTCGCAAAGAACCCAACGACGAAGTAGCTCCTTAATTTCAGCCTACGACCCGGTGCTCGCCAGTCCTCGAATCTAGCGCCTCCGCACGACTGTTGATCGCAGCAACGGAATTTGCGCATTGCCGTACGCCGAACACTGCGCATTCCAGAACTCGTTCACGACATCAGCGTAGTACATATCATGGATTCACACCTGTCTGCCCCGCCGTAAATCACCGTCGCGAGCAAACACGGTCCGTCTTCCTGCAAGTCAACATTCTGGAGAGCCAATGTCCCGGAAAGACAATACCGATACTGCCCCAATTTTTCCCGTCACCCGCCGTCGCTTTGTGCAGGGACTCACCGCTGGCGCGGCGTTAGCTGCCGTTGACCTTCATGGACTGCCTGCCTTTGGTGAAGTCACGCGCCACATGCCGAAAACACTCTCCGGCCAACATTTTGACCTCACCATCCACTACCTCCCCGTCAACTTCACCGGACGGCGCGTGACCGCGATGGCCGTAAACGGTTCCGTGCCAGGCCCGATCCTGCGATGGCGCGAGGGAGATCACGTCACGATTGCAGTTACCAATCTGCTGAAGGTCTCCACTTCCGTGCACTGGCACTCCCTGCGCATCCCCGCCGATATGGATGGAGTCCCCGGACTGAGCTACCCCGGTATTGCTCCGGGGGAAACTTTCCACTATCACTTCCAGGTCAAGCAGAACGGCACCGCCTGGTATCACAGCCACACGCGCTTTCAGGAGCAATCAGGAATCTACGGCCCGCTCATCATCGACCCCAACCCGCTCGGCGCAGATCCGATTCAATCCGACCGCGAACACGTCATCTTTCTCTCCGATTGGACGGAAACCAATCCGGAGACCATCTTCAGCAACCTCAAAGAAGAAAGCGACTACTACAACTACCACAAGCACACCCTCCCGGAATTCTTCTCTGCCATCCGGCGTCACGGGTTCCGGTCTACTCTCAGACAGCGCCTCATGTGGGCAAAAATGAACATGAGCGACAACGACATCTCTGACATTTCCGCCGCAACCTACACTTATCTGCTCAACGGCAACCCACCCAACGCCAATTGGACCGGACTTTTCTCACGCGGCGAGAAAGTGCGCCTGCGCTTCATCAACGGCTCAGCCATGACTTTTTTCGACGTCCGCATCCCCGGCCTCAAAATGACAGTCGTGCAGGCTGACGGCAACGATGTGGAACCAGTTCCCGTCGACGAATTTCGTATCGGCGTCGCCGAAAGATACGACGTCATCGTGGAGCCGTCGGACGACAAGGCCTACACCATCTTTGCCCAGTCAGAGGACAGAACCGGATTCGCACGCGGCACGCTTGCCCCGCGCATGGGCATGACCGCACCCATTCCTCCCATGGATCCCCGCCCCAGGCTCACGATGATCGACATGGGGATGGGCAGCATGGCCGGCATGAAGATGGCCAATATGAACGGCATCGACGGAATGACGGCAGATGATATGCGGATGGGAAACAAAGTTCATGGCGGCGAGCATTCGCACATGAACGGGAACAATCCAGAAAAAGCCGCTCGCGACCGCATGGCCGAAATCACGAATGCCGCCGAGATGTCGATGGCTTCCATGCCACACATGGGGAACACCAATGCCAGCGTCGGCAAAACCCCGTTCCCACAACCAAGCCCTTACACCACGCCGGCCGTCACCGTCCCGGAATCAGAAATTCGCGCCATCGAGTCGCACCTCAAACCCTCCAATCCAGTCAAACTCCATCTCGGCCCGTCCGTCGCGCAAATCTCCGGGCACGTGGAATCGCGTCTCAACACACCCGGCATTGGCCTCGATCACAATGGCCGACGCGTACTGACTTATGCCGATCTTCGTTCACCTTATCGCGGAGTCGACGGTAGGCCGCCCTCACGCGAAATTGAACTTCACCTTACCGGCAATATGAATCGCTACATCTGGGGATTCAACGGAGAAAAATTCTCCAACAACAATCCCATCGTCCTCAAACTCGGTGAACGTGTGCGCTTCGTACTCATCAATGACACGATGATGTCCCATCCCATTCACCTCCACGGCCTCTGGAGCGAACTCGAAAACGGCCACGGAGAACACAGGCCCTTCAAAGACACCATCATCGTGAAACCCTCTGAGCGTGTGACATATCTCGTCAGCGCAGACACTCCGGGCCGATGGGCCTATCACTGTCACCTGCTCTATCACATGCAAGCGGGCATGTTTCGCGCTGTGGTGGTGCTGCCATGAACAGATCGCCATCCCTCGCATTTCCCTCTCTGCTTGTCGTAACCTCGCTCTGGCTCGGGGCGATCTGCTCGCCAACGATTGCAACCGCGCAGTCGACATCCACCCAGTCACCCACGAAAGTCACCTCCGCGCTTCCCGGCCTGAAGCCGCCGGACATGGGCCATCAGCTATTCGTTCATGCCCTTCTCGATCAGTTCGAGGGCCGCACCAATGGCCCGGACAATGAATTCCGCTGGGACGGCGAAGGCTGGATCGGCACGGACATGAACAGGCTTTGGATTAAGTCCGAAGGTTTTGCAGGCAATGGAATCGTCAGCGACGGTGACCAGGAATTTCTCTACGACCGCCCCATTCCGCGCCTCCGCTACTTCGACGCGCAGGTCGGCGTACGCGAAGATATCGATTCCGGTCCATTACGTAGCTGGGCAGCCATCGGCATCGAAGGATTGGCACCCTACTTCTTCGAGTTCGCCCCGACTCTCTACATCGGTAGGAACGGCGACGTCGCCGGCCGCATCAACGCGGCCTATGAGCTGCTCTTCACGCAACGCCTAATCGCCGAGCCGCAAGCCGAGCTCAACTTCTACAGCCAGGATGACCCGGCACGCGGCACCGGCTCAGGATTATCTGAAATCGATACAGGTATCCGCCTCCGTTACGAATTCAGCCGCAAATTCGCGCCCTACATCGGCTTTGCCTACAACGGCAAGTACGGCGATACGGCCAATTTCGCACGGCGAGCTGGTGAGTCCACCAGCGATCCGCGTTTCGTGTTCGGAGTCAGGGCCTGGTACTGACGCAAATATCCAATCAGGGGTAGAGATGATCTCAGACTCTGCTCCTCATTGGGATTATGTGAGCGTTGATCGATTCACGCACCAACAGCGCTACAGCCAACCAGCAGTTCTGAATATGAGGAGGATCGTATGCCTGACGTAACGTCCGCAATTTTTCGATGGGTGGGGTTGGATGCTCCACCCGATGCATCAACGGCCTTGTCTATTTCGGCTTCGCAGGCGCGCCAATTTCGCAACTTTCGAGTGTTTTTCGGCCTGGTGTGGTTGTACGATGCCTGGACTGCCTCTTCCGGAGCGACCAAGCATGCCATTGCGCAGTTTCTCGGATTGCCGTTTGCATCGACCGCCGTTCATCTCACGGGCACAGCAGTCATGTTCTTTGCACTCTATATCGCGCTGGCATTGCTTTCCGGTAGAGGCATGCGAGCCGCACTTTGGGTCGGCATCGGGTACCTGACAGTGATGTGGATTGCGGTGGAGCGAGGAGGAGATTTCAATCCTGCTACCGGGGGAACGGATGCCGGTATCGCTCCACCCTATCTGATTGCGCTGCTACTTGCCTATCTCACCTGGCGCATATCTAAGCCCCGCCCGCCGGAGGCTAACGCGGCAGGAAATAACAGTTATCATCTGTGGATTTACGTTGCGCGTTTGATGTTTGGTTTTCTGTGGGCCTGGGACACCTTGTTTAAGTTCCATCCTTACTTCATTACGCATTTCGTCTCCTTCCTTTCAGGGGCCGAGGCTGGGCAACCCGCATGGGTTGTGGACTGGCTCCAACTGTGGATTGCGGTGATTACCCATACGAGCCCAATCCTTATTGGCATACTGTCTGCGATTGCGGAGGCGCTAATTGCATGGAGCCTGTTGAGCGGAAAGCTGATGCGCATCTTTCTGCCTTTTGGGTTGGTGTATTCGCTAATGATCTGGTCCACAGCGGAAGGTTTCGGTGGACCTTACGGCAACGGTGTGAGCGGCATGCCGGGCAATATGTTCGGCAATGCGGTAATCTACGCGCTGATCTTCGGCTATTTCATGGTTCTGTATCGCCAGCCCTTGCGCAATACGAGAACGAAGGAGGGTCAGGATTCTGTTGATGAGCAGTTACTTAGCCAATAGTGTCCGGACACCCCTTAAGAAAAAGTCGGGTACAGTATCTTTGAATGTAGTTGCCTTGAGGAGAGGTTTGGCAATGAAAGATTCCGCTTGTAATTCAGGCAACGGTGATCGAGTCGTAACGATTGAGGGAATTGCCGATCAACATGCGAGGTTTCTCAGATTTTTGGCAGTACGTGTTGGGGACAAGGCTGAGGCCGAGGACATTCTCCATTCCGCTTACGTCAAAGCGCTTGAGCGGGAACATCAACTCCGATCTGACGAGAGCATAGTCGCCTGGTTCTATCGCATTCTGCGGAACAGTTTAATCGACCACTATCGCCGAAGTGCGGCGCGCGATCATGCTCATCAGCGCTATGCGGCGGAAGCTCCGAATTCGTATGTGCCCGAATTGCAGGAGCAGAGCTGTATGTGCATCGCAGATTTGGTGACAGGCCTGAAGAGCGAATATCGGGAAGCGATAGAGCGGATCGATTTGGGAGGGGAATCGATTGAAGATTTTGGCCGCGCCAAGGGAATCACTATGAACAATGCCTCGGTTCGGCTTCACCGCGCCCGCAAGGCCCTCGCAGGTCAATTGATACTGGTCTGCGGTGTCTGCGCACAGCATAAGTGTGTCGATTGCACCTGCCACCGGACGAAACTGTAAGGTTCTCGAGGCTTCTGCGTCTACCTGAACGAGTGCAATCAGGAGGAGAAATTGACCATTCTTGAATCGGAAAAGCCGGCCGGGAAGGTTAAGGATCCGGTCTGTGGAATGACCGTAGATCCACGAGATGCGGCGGAGACGCTCGAACACGCGGGAAAAAATCTCTATTTTTGCAGCTCAGGATGCGCGACAAAGTTTCGCCACGACCCCGGAAAATATTGGCCGTCTGGAAAATTGCAGCCCCCATCTGCGGCATCCGATCATGCCGCAAGTGCGAGCCGTTCAGACTTCATCTGCCCCATGCACCCGGAGGTGCGAGAAAACACGCCCGGAAGTTGCCCGAAGTGCGGCATGGCGCTCGAACCTGAGATGGTTCCAGCGACATTGGCCAGGACGGAATATATCTGTCCAATGCATCCGGAAGTCGTGCGCTCCGAACCCGGAAGCTGTCCTATCTGCGGCATGGCTTTGGAGGCGAAAGCGATTACGAACGAAGAGGAGAATCCTGAGCTTCGCGATATGACGCGTCGCTTCTGGGTCAGCGTGGCATTGTCATTGCCCTTGCTGGCATATATGATCGCCCAACTTCTGCCTGCCCCTTTGTTCTCACATGGAATTGCGGCAAGGATATGGACATGGGTTGAATTCGCCCTTGCAACTCCGGTGGTGCTCTGGGGAGGCGCGCCGTTCTTTGCGCGCGGATGGCTATCCCTTAAGACGCGCAATCTCAATATGTTCACGCTCATTGCGCTTGGTACGGGAACGGCCTATTTCTATAGTGTTGTTGCGACGTTCTTCCCCCTGCTTTTTCCCGCTTCTCTGCGCGGGCCGGGAGGAGAGATAGCGGTTTATTTCGAGCCGGCCGCGATTATTGTTGCCCTTGTCCTCCTTGGTCAGGTCATGGAACTGAGAGCTCGCAGTCAGACCAGCAGCGCGATTCGTGCGTTGCTGGGGCTTGCTCCAAAAACGGCGCGGCGAATCGATCAGAATGGTCAGGAGTCCGATATTCCATTGGACAAGGTGGTCATTGGAGATAAGCTGCGTGTGCGCCCCGGAGAAAAAGTTCCGGTCGATGGAATGCTTCTCGACGGCCACAGTTCCGTGGACGAGTCCATGATTAGCGGGGAACCGGTCCCCGTCGAAAAGAGCACGGGAGCCAGAGTCACGGGCGGAACGGTAAACGGAACGGGCAGCTTTGTGATGCAGGCAGACCGTGTTGGCGCGGACACCGTGCTTGCCCAGATCGTCCGTATGGTGAGCCAGGCGCAGCGATCAAGGGCACCGATTCAGCGGCTGGCTGACCGGGTGTCCAGTTATTTTGTACCTGCAGTGATCGCCGCGGCTGCCGCCACCTTTATAGTCTGGTTCTTCTTTGGCCCGGAGCCGCGCCTTGCACATGCTGTGGTGAATGCTGTGGCTGTGCTGATTGTGGCCTGCCCATGCGCGCTTGGTCTTGCTACACCGATGGCAATCATGGTGGGCACGGGCCGCGGCGCTGGCGCTGGAGTTCTTATTCGGAATGCTGAAGCCCTTGAGATCTTTGAGAAAGTAGACACCCTGATCTTCGATAAGACCGGAACCGTCACGGAAGGAAAACCCACTCTTACCTCCGTTGTTCCACTGCGAGGCTATGACGAGAAAGCTCTTCTTCAGTTGGCGGCAAGCCTGGAGAGAGCCAGCGAACATCCGTTGGCTCATGCCATCGTTACTGGAGCAACGGAAAGAGGGCTGACGCTGCCACCTGCGACTGGCTTTCGCTCCCTGACCGGCATGGGAGTCTCAGGAGAGGTATCCGGCATGGTTGTCGCCGCCGGGAACGAGGCACTGTTTCGTGAGTTGTCGATCGATCCGGGCGACTTGAAAGAATCAGCCGAAGCGATGCGAAGCGAAGGACAGACCGTGATGCTCATCGGTATCGATGGGCGAGCCGCAGGTCTTCTGGGAGTCTCCGATCCCATTAAAGCTTCTGCGGTGGAAGCCGTCCGCGAACTCAAGGCGAGCGGTCTCAAGCTGCGCATGGTGACGGGCGACAACCGGGTTACGGCTGCCGCTGTGGCAAGCCAGTTGGGGATCGACTACGACGCGGACGTTTTGCCAAATCAAAAATCGGAAATAGTGAAAGCCTTGCAGGCGAGAGGCAGCCTGGTTGCTATGGCCGGCGATGGAGTCAATGATGCTCCCGCATTAGCTCAGGCGCAGGTGGGTATTGCCATGGGAACCGGCACCGATGTCGCGATGGAGGCTGCGGGCGTGACTCTGGTGAAAGGAGACTTGCGCGGAATCCTGCGAGCCAGGCGCTTGAGTCAATTCACCATGCGGAATATTCGTCAGAATCTGTTCTTTGCCTTCATCTATAACGCCCTCGGAGTGCCCATTGCCGCGGGCATTCTCTACCCGGTTTTTGGATGGCTCCTGAGCCCGGTCATTGCGGCTGCGACGATGAGCTTCAGCTCCGTGTCGGTGATCTCAAACGCGCTTCGGCTGCGAAATGCGAAGTTATGAACTCATTGTCGTTGCCTTTGTTTGAGGCTGTGAGAGTGGAGCACTTCTGGCCGACGCGACGTGCTGAGTTTGCACGGGCATCAATCTAGGACTAAAATAGTCGTAGATTGAAATGCTCAATGTAGACAATGACTTACGTACTGTACCGGAGCCACCTGTAAAACTGAAACCAATCCTGTGGGCAGTTTTCGGGGGGCTGTCCCTCGCACTGTTGGGGGTATTGATCTGGCAAGGGATTACCGCGGCTGGTAACCCGGACCCACTGGCCCAGGCCCGCGGCTCTCTTGCCGGAATTCTGGATATCGCCATCCTTGTTTTCCGGGAAGGACTCGAGTGCATTCTGGTCCTTTCAGCTATCACCGCGAGCATGGTCAAATCGCACGAGTCCTATCAGCGTCCAGTGGCCGCAGGCGTAGGAATGGGATTCCTGGCGACACTTGTCACCTGGTTCATTGCGGTTGGCATCGTTAACGATTTAACAAAGAGCATGAATGCGCTGTATGTGCAAGCCGCTACCGGACTGCTGGCGATATTTGTGCTTCTGGTTGTGATGAATTGGTTTTTCCATAAGGTCTATTGGACCGGATGGATTTCGATGCACAACAGACGCAAGCGGGATTTGATCCAGACTGCGGGAGATAAAGATATCTCGAAGCGCAGGGTGCTGTTTGGGATGGCCCTTCTCGGATTCACATCCTTTTATCGAGAAGGTGTAGAGGTCGTTCTGTTCCTGCAGAGCTATCGGTTGAAGCTGGGAGGGGACACGGTTTTCTACGGTGTCTTGCTCGGGCTGCTTTTCACCGGAGTTGTCGCGATTCTTACGTTCATGGGGCATCGGAAGTTACCGTACAAGCGGATGTTGGTGCTCACAGGCGTGATGCTGGGGGCTGTTCTGCTTGTGATGGTCGGGGAGCAGGCGCAGGAAATGCAGTTGGCCCATTGGCTCCCCACAACTGTCATCCCTTCACTTGTGCGCTTTACACCCGCGTGGATGGGATTATGGTTCTCCATTTTCCCCACGGTGCAGACACTATCAGCACAGGCGATTGCGGCTGTGCTGGTCGTCGGATCGTACTTCCTTGCGCGGCGATAACTTCTGCTTTTTCGCCAAGCTCATCCGAGATATTGCGTTCAATTGCTGGCTACGCCACCCACAAGAGGTAAAAGCCCAGTCCCAGCAGCAGCGCGCCTGTCGCTCTATCCACCCATTTCCGGTAGCCGCGAAGATCCAACCATCCCGCGATGCGGCCGCTCGCACTGGCTGCAATCAAAAGTGGAATCCCCGCCCCAACACCATATGCGAATAGGAGCAGAGCGCCATATAGCGTGTTTCCCTTGATGGCAGCGTAGGAAAGCACGGCCGCCAGTATCGGGGTTCCGCAGGGAGCGATCACCAGCGAGAGTAGAAAGCCAATGCCGAATGCGCCTGTTGCCTGAAACCGAGACTCCTTGATGGAAAATGCAGGCAGCGGCAATCGCAACCACCCAAGAATGTGCATGCCCATTAACAGTGGGATAACCGCCACCACATATCGAAGCCAGTCACCCGCCGTCGCAATTCGTCCTACGAGCGCCGCCACAATGCCGAGCAGAGCCATGGCGACCGCCATCCCAAGAGCAAAGGCTACAGAATTAGCGAGGCCGCGTTTCGCGATGGGCATCTGCGGCCCGCAACAACCGCAGTCTGACTCCCTTGCACTGCTGCAGGTTGCCGCGGCGGCGGGATACAAAGGAAGGCAACAAGGGCACAGCGAGGCGATGGCGCCGCCTACCAGCGCAACAGGAATCGCCAAAACGCTGCTGCCGGATAAGTCGTGGGTCAGTTGATTCAGCAAGGATGTCAAGACTGGGCCTCTTCAAGTTTGGCCAACCGGGTTCGAATCTTCTGAACTGTAGACTGGCTTTCTCCTTCGTAACGCGAAACAACCCTGCCGCGATGAAGCACCAGGAGAGTGGGAATGGTCAGGACGTGATAACGCTTGATCAATGGAGACGGGCTGCCGGGAGAAAGCTCTCGAATCGCGATTCCATGCTTGCCCGCGACGTGAACCATGTGAATGATTGTCGAGCAGTTGTCGCTTTTGTCATTGGCTTCGCGCAAGTTGGCGACAAGAATGACCTGCGGCGTTGCGGAGGAACCGGCTTGCGCAGTTTGAGCCGCGGCTAGCGGCTGGCTGTGTAGCTTCCACGCGATGATTCCGGCCACTACGATGACTACGAAAAGAATTCCGATCCAGCGTGTCTTCACGCGTTACCTCTTTGCAGCAGCGGAAACCCTCCCGCAGCATAAAAATGACAGATGTACTTTCTTCGTTCTGTGCTTTCCGGGCATTGACGGCCAATGGCTCGCCCTACGATTCGCCGCAGAGTTGTGCCTTGAGCGCGATCATTGCGATCTACGAGGCTGCTATGCCATGCGGACCAAATCTTTCCATCTCGGCGCGAGCAAATTCCTTCATGTTATCCGGCCCTTCCACCGCCAGCCAGATCGATCCGCGTTCCGCGGCCAGGTTTAACTGGAAGGAGAGGAAGCGGCAGCACTGCCGTTCCATTGCGATGAACTCGAACACTTTTCGCTCCGTCGCCGCGTCGCCGTTGAATTGGAACGCAAAACCATGTTCCAGTTCGCGGCGTTCCAGGGTTGATTCGTACAAAGTCTTCAGCAAGCTGCCCCGACGCGCGATCTCCGGGGGCTGGTTCAACGTGCAACATAGACTTCTGTCAGTCATTCGTACTCCCAATGCACGAGCCGGACCCGCAGCCGCAACTCGTGTGCGTTGTTTCCGTCGCCTCTTCGTCGCCGGGCGCTTTGTCCTGTACGAAGGGTTCACCCGTTTTTAGAGATTGTTCGGCACGGGCCAGCTCGCGTCCAAGATATGCGGCATGGTCCAGCCGGGTCAGTAGCTTTCGTTCAATGGCTTCGCTGTACAGGGACGCGGGCGAATTGCCTTCCAGCACGCAATCTAACGCGCCCTGGTTGGAGTAGTGCTCCACCATCAACTCCTGCCTGCGTGCATCGGGGTACACCACAAAGTAGCCCGCCTTATCGAGTGTCAACCGCTGTGGCGCCCGAGCGCGGATGCGCTCCACCGAAACTGTCCCCGCCGGCCAGGGGTAAATTCCCGGATCGCGCCTCGCACACGCGGTAATCTGCTCCGTAACCGTCGCCGGGTTCTCTTCGCCGATCATCGAGACCGGCTCCACCTGCGCGAGGAACGCTTGCACTTCCTCGCGGGTCACATTCTTCAGGACAGGGCGTTTTCCTTTGGCTCCCACGATGCGGCCTTTTTCGTCCAACCCGTTTTGAAACAGCGAATGGAGCGACTGTCCCGGCAAATGGCCCACTGTCTGCTGTGTGTCCGTTCCGCAAATCACCAGAAAGCGGAGGTTCGGATTGGCCAGAGTGTTCCTGATCACGCGCTCGATGCCAAGGTTCTCCGTATGCATTGTTCCCACAATGGCAAGGCCGTCCGGCCTGGCTTCCGTAAGGGTTTTCATCAGCTCCGTGCTGTTCAACGCACAGACCGCTACCGGCGCGCCGTAGCGAATAACCTTGAAATCACCCGGCAGCGGAGGCCATCCAGCCCGTTCCTCATCCGGCTCGGTTGGGCAGGTATCACCCTCCACCTGGAGGGCGTTCAATGCGTTGGCAGGAAAGCAGACCTGGCAGCCCAGGCACTCATACTTCTGCTGCGTCGTATGTTCGCGGGCAGACCGGACGGCCTCATCCAGATCGGAAGGCCGCTCGCCTGCAGGAAAGGACTGCTCGATCGCCCGCAGGGCACCATGCAGGCATCCGCACGGCGCGCACTTTTTAGCGGCTGCCGCCTCGTGCAGCTGACCCACCGCTTCGTTCAGAGCGAGCGTATCGAGTTGTGGCAACGCTGCCTTCACTGCTTTTGCTTCCGCGCATCCTCCGCCAGGCAGATGCCGAGATCGAGCAATCCTACGACGCAGGGATCTACGATGCGATAGTGCACATAATTACTGTCGCGACGGGTCGCGACGATACCCCTGTCCAACAATCGCTGTAGTTGGTTCGACACGGCCTGCGGTTTCATTCCCACGGCGCGAGCCAGGTCCGAGACACACATCTCGCCCGCCCTGACCAGCGCATGCAGCAGGCGCAGCCGCGTCGGATCGGAGAGAACCTGAAAAGTCCGCCCCACCGAGTTCGCCTGCTCCAGGTCGATGAGCAACCGATCTTCAATGGCCGGTTTGGGCGGGCACTTTGGTGCGCGGGCTTGACGTGGCGCTATCGTCTGCATATTTCACTTATACACTATATAGTGTATTATCTGTCAACCAGAGCGTACTCGTCGTGCCTTTATCAGTTAGAAATCACGGGGAATCTGCGAACAACAACTCCTTTAAGAGAGAATGACCTCGTCCTGGTCAGCTTGACACAATGTGACATTTACGGCGCGGTCTCGAATGCCGTCGGCTATCCGGCTTCGCTTCTGGTTTCAAGGAAAGTTAATCCTGCGTTCGCGATGCATCCTCACTCAGGCACAAGGTCATTCGCGGAATTGAAGAGTGATGCCTGCGCGCTGCGCCGATTGTCAGCCGTGTTATGCGGGCACCGTCAATCTGCGTCCCGCTTGGCCGCGCAGTACAGTACGGGAACGCTGTGCATACCGCTTCTCTAATTCAGCCGAATGACCATTGTCAGGCACAGCCATGATGCGCCTTGGTGTGTATGCGCGGAAGCATTCAAAGAAAGAGAAGCCATAGAAACCTAACACTTGGTTCCGATTCCGCATATTTTGAAGTTGTGCCTGGAAGTCACCATTGCTTCTCTCGCAAATTCAATTTAGTATAGCGATGGAAATGTTTGGTCTTCGCCATGCCGGTGTTCTCATCTTGCTGCTGGTGTCCTATCTGTCGCCAGCGACAGCATGCATGATGCCCGGTGCGCAACTGAATGTTCAGGAACGTGCATGTTGTCGCGCTATGATGGGGCAGTGCGGCGGAGCCAACATGCCGGTTTCCCGCAGTTGCTGCCAGAATACTCGCGC
>JAJZIF010000464.1 GCA_021810735.1 Acidobacteriota bacterium | reverse complement strand
GGCATTGATTGAGCGCAGTCTCGAAGCATGAAAAAATGATGCTATGAGGTCGGCGCAATTCGACGACACCCTCGTGGTTCTGGTGCTGTGCCTGCATCTCAGCTGGATCTTGTGGGTGATCTTTGGCGCATTCTGGACATCTGGCCGCTGCTGGCTGACCGCGTTCCATCTCGCCTCGCTCGTATGGGGAATCGCCGTGGAGATTGGTCCCTGGCCTTGTCCATTGACGATGGCGGAGGATTTTTTCCAGCGCCGTGCCGGCCTGGCGCCGTATCGCGGCAGTTTTCTGTTGCACTACGTCGGCTTGATCGTCTATCCCAACGTCTCCGTGCTGCTCCTGACAATCTGTGGCGTGGCCGTGTGCGTCGCCAACCTTACAATCTATGCGTGGCGTGCCTGGCATGCGGTTCGGAAAAGACGCCGCGATCGTTTCCTGCGCATCCAAATGCCCTGAATCATGGAACTTGCAACGGTATGCAGTTTTCTGCGCACAAGCCAATCCGCGCAAAAGTAAATTCCTGAATTGGGTTTCGTACCGGAATGCAGATTTCGTACCAGTTTTCCGCAACTGAAATGACAGCCGAACGCATCTCTTATCTGATAGAGTTTTGCGAAAGGAGTAATCCGACTATGGAACAGGAAATGACTTGGTTGCGGGCGCTGGCGGCAGGCTCTCTGGTTGCCGGAGCTGCATTGTTGCTTACCGGACGAAAGAAGGCTGCATTGACAGCTTCAGGTTTGGGAGCTGCAGTCATTCTGTCCGAGGATCCTGAAGCGATGAAGGAACTTTGGAAGCATGTTCCCGGCTTTCTACAGGACGGCCATGAACTGCTGGGCCGCCTGGAAGGTGTCCTGGATGGCATCACTGAACAAGGCGGCCGCGTGCGGCAACTGGTTCGGCGAGCATAACAAAATCCATTCCCCGTGGTGTTCCCCCCAGAAACTTGTGGTCGATCCCCGCAGGCTACTCTGCCTGCGGCCTGCGGTGGTGCGCCTCCGGAACCAAAGCGCCGTCCTGTCCAATGCCCTGCATCGATCGCCATGGTTTGAATGCGACCGATCTCTATGGGGATTTACGAAAACTGCGCTCAAAAATGAGATGAGTCATTCTGAGCGCATCGAAGAATCCAGAGGGCGATGGCAGAATTCACGGTGCGCGACGCCAGCTCTAAAATAATTTGTTGATCAAGTCGTCGCCCAGGCCGAACCCAAGGCCCATTTCCATGGCGCGTCCAAATCCGGACTGCAAAAATCCTCCGAGTCCGCCGCGCTGTTGCCCCTGCATGGGCGCGCCTGGAACAAATCCTGGCTGCGCATAGCCGCTTTGCATCGGCTGCGGGTAGCCGGCGGTGTAGCCCTGGTTCTGGTTGGCGACGAAGCCGTGGATGGCCTGCAGCAGGTTCATCGTCTGCTGCTGTTGCGACTGAATCGCCAGCGCGATTTCCTTCAAGTCCAGGACCCATTCGCGAGCTTGCTGATTTCCGTTCCCCGACTCAGCCTGCAGCTTCGTCGCCAGGTCCTTCATCTCCTGAAACACCTGCTGCGACGAGTTCTGCAGCTGGCTATATTGCTGGTCGATTGTTTCGATGTCCATTGTAAAATTGCTCCTTCGTACGCTTGGGTGGCAGCGATCGCGGTGAGTGACAAACGCCCGTGCTCTGGGCGCACGGCATCGTGCCCGACAACAATCCTCGAGTCAACTGCTTCTTTTCTCATTCTAAATCCGGACTGCTTCGCCGCCGATCTTAGGTGCGCCGCTTCCTATCCTCCGCCCAGCGCATCTATCATTAAAGACGAAACGATCGAGATGTACGCAACAGAATCCTAAAGAACCGAAGAGAGCGCGACACTATGGAATTTCGCTATACGCTTCCAGCAAAACTTGAGCAGGATTTTTCCGCCGCTGTCGCCGATTGGCAGAATGGAAAGATCAGTCGCCTGTGGGCGCGCGATGCGGCCCTGTGGACGAACCAGGATGAATCGAAGTGGCTGGGCTGGCTGGATATTGTGGAGCGTCAGCAAAAATGCCTGGTCGAATTTCGCGCTCTGGCTCGTGACATTCAGACAGCCGGCTTCCAGTATGCCCTGCTGCTCGGCATGGGCGGCTCCAGTCTCTGTCCCGAGGTGTTGGCGGAGACGTTCGGCCGGCAGGATGGATTTCCGCGTCTATCCATCGTCGATTCCACCGATCCTGCCCAGGTGCGTGCCGCCGAGCAAAGTGTCGACCTGAAAAAGACCGTCGTCATTGTGTCCAGCAAATCCGGCTCAACTCTGGAGCCGAATGTCCTCAAGCAATACTTCATGGCGCGCATGAAGGAAGCCGTCGGCGCGGAGGCGGGCAAGCACTTCATCGCCGTCACCGATCCCGGCTCGCACATGGAGCAGGTCGCGAAGGCGGATGGTTTCCGCCACATTTTTTTTGGCGATCCTCAGATAGGCGGACGCTATTCCGCGCTCTCCAATTTCGGTATCGTTCCCGCCGCTGTGATGGGCCTGGATGTGGAGAAGTTCCTGGCCAAAGCGAAGTCCGCCGTCGATGCCTGCCATGCGACAGATGTAAAGAAAAATCCAGGAGCACAGCTTGGGTTGATTTTGGGCGTCGCCGCCAACGCCGGGCGCGACAAGATTACGTTCTTCACGTCGCCCGCCATCTACGACATGGGAGCGTGGTTTGAGCAACTGATCGCCGAGTCGACCGGCAAACAGGGCAAGGGCATTACGCCGGTGGATCTGGAAGAAATCGCCGCCCCCGATCGCTATGGCGAGGATCGAATTTTTGCCTACGTCCGGCTGGAGGGCGCGGACAATGCCCGCCTCGATGCGGGCGTGGAGAAGCTGGAGAAGGCCGGGCAGCCGGTCGTTCGCCTGGCGATGCGCGATGTCTACGATGCCGCCGGGCAATTTTTTACCTGGGAGATCGCGACTGCCGTCGCCGGGTCAGTCATCGGCATCGACGCGTTCAATCAGCCCGACGTCGAGGCCGCGAAGATTGAAACGAGGCGCCTGACCGACGAATACGAAAAGACCGGCAAGGTGCCGATCGAGACGCCGATCTTCGACGATGGCCGCGTCAAATTATTTGCCGATTCCAGCTATGCGGCGGTTCTCCATGGCGCGCAAGACGTCGGGCAGCCGGACCTGATCGGATATTTGCGCGCGCATCTGGCGCAAATCAAGGCAGGAGATTATTTCGCCGTACTGGGATTCATACAGCGCGACCGCGAGCACGAAAAAACTCTGCAACAGTTGCGCCATGCGGTTCGGGACAAGAAGCGGGTGGCGACCTGTCTCGGCTTCGGTCCGCGCTTCCTGCACTCCACCGGACAGGATTACAAAGGCGGCCCCAACACCGGAGTATTTCTTCAGGTGACAGCCGACCATGCGCGGGACCTGGCCATCCCAGAACAGAAATATACCTTCGGTGTAGTCATCGACGCGCAGGCCGCAGGGGATTTGAGCGTGTTGCAGCAGCGGGGACGTCGCGCCCTGCGCGCCCATCTCGGCAAGGATGTGAAAGCAGGTCTCAAGTACCTCGCCGACGCGGTAGAGAAGGCGCTCGCGTAGGCCGATGGGATCGACGCAAAGCGCGCTTGGAAGGTCGATAAATTGAGGTAAATTATTGGAGTGGAACTTCTTCTCAATCTCGCATGGTTGTTGTTGTCCCTGACACTTCTGGCGAGTCTGCGGACGAAGCAAAGCCGTTCCCTGGGT
>JAJZIF010000463.1 GCA_021810735.1 Acidobacteriota bacterium | reverse complement strand
CTGCCATCTTTATCGATCAGACCGGGTCGCGGTTGGGCGCGCGGGAAACACTCGCCGACGTTGCGCACAATCTGGAACGCTGGATCGATGTGATTGTGCTGCGCACCTTCAGCCACGACACCATCACCGACATGGCGCAGTATGCCGGCGTGCCGGTCGTAAATGCGCTAAGCGACATCGAACATCCATGTCAGGCCCTGGCCGACATCTTCACGCTCGAAGAACAATTCGGAGACCTGCGCGGTTTGCGCCTCGCTTACGTCGGCGACGGCAATAACGTCGCACACTCGTTGCTGTTGACGTCCGTGCTGACTGGCGCAAACATTACCCTGGCCTCTCCAAAGGGCTATGGTCCGAAAGCGGAGTTTCTCGTGGCCGCCGAAGTCCTGGCCTCGACCGCTACGCACGGCATTCCCGCTGGAACCGTGACCTGCGTGACTGACCCAGGCGAGGCTGTTTCCGGCGCGGACGCCATCTACACCGACCAGTGGACCAGTATGGGGCAGGAAGCCGAAGCAGAGATTCGCGAAGCGATCTTTGCTTCCTATCAGGTGAACCGTGCGATGATGTCGCTGGCGGCGCCGCACGCTGTCTTCATGCATTGTCTACCGGCGCGCCGCAACAAAGAAGTGACGGATGAAGTGATGGACAGCGCGCAGTCCGTCGTCTTCGATCAGGCTGAGAACCGCATGCATGTGCAGAAGGCGATTCTCCTGCTGCTGCTCGATGCCGCTGGAAACGTCGCACCTCGCAGCAGCATCACCAGTTCGAGGCTGGAAGACATCCGGCCCTTAACTCGAGGCCCACGCAAGCGTTCGGCGCCCTCGTTCTAAAAGGATTTGAAAAAGGAGTTTCAAATGGCAAAGAAAGTTGTTCTGGCGTATTCCGGCGGGCTCGACACATCCATCATCATCCCGTGGCTGAACGAGAACTATGGTATGGATGTAATCGCAATGATCGCCGATGTCGGCCAGGGAGAAGACCTGGACGCGGTGAAGGCCAAGGCGTATGCCACCGGCGCAAAAAAGGCTGTGGTGCTGGATTTACGTGAAGAATTTCTGACCGATTATGTGTTCCCGACCGTTCGCGCCGGCGCTGTATATGAGGACAAATATTTACTTGGCACGTCAATCGCGCGTCCTGTAATCGCCAAACATCAGGTGGAAGTCGCGCTGGCCGAGGGCGCGGAGGCGGTCGCCCATGGTTCGACGGGAAAGGGCAACGATCAGGTGCGCTTCGAGCACGCCTATCAGGCCCTCGCGCCTGAGCTTGCGATCATTGCGCCTTGGCGCGAGTGGGAATTGAAGTCGCGGGAAGATTGTTTGGACTATGCCGAGGCGCACGGCATTCAAGTGGCCCAAAGCCGCGCAAAGATCCATTCCCGAGACCAGAATTTGTGGCACATCAGCCATGAAGGAGGCGAACTCGAAGACGCAGGCAATGCCCCCCTCGATAGCACCTGGACATGGACACGGTCGCCGCAGGAGGCGCCAGATCGTACCGAGATGGTTGAGATTGGATTTGAACAGGGCAATCCGGTGTCTGTAAACGGAATGCGTCTCGACCCGGTGCAACTGCTCGAACTGCTGAATGAAATCGCCGCACGCAATGCGGTCGGCCGCATCGATCTGGTGGAGAATCGCTTTGTTGGCATGAAGAGCCGCGGCATCTATGAGACGCCGGGCGGCACGTTGATTATGGCCGCGCATCGCGAGCTGGAAGCGATGACTCTGGAGCGCGAAGTGAAGCACTATAAGCAGCAGATTGCGCTGAAGTACGCCGAGCTGGTCTATTACGGCCTGTGGTTTACTCCGTTGCGCGAAGCTCTGGATGGTTTCGTGGCGACGACGCAAAAGACTGTGACAGGGACGGTGAAGTTGGCGCTTTACAAAGGCAACATCGGAATTGCGGGTCGCGCCAGTGAATTTGCGCTCTACTCGCCGGAACTTTCTTCCTTCACCATGGGGGCGAGTTACGACCAGAAGGATGCTGCCGGTTTCATTCGCATCCTTGGGCTGCCGGCGCGCACCCTGAATCACTTGAAAAAACGCCAGCAGGAGACCGTTCGGTGAAGATGTGGTCGGGCAGATTTCGTGAGCCACTCGATGCTACATTCGATGGCTGGCAACGCTCGTTTCGCTTCGACTGGCGCCTGATTCCCTACGAAGTGGCAGCCAGCAAGGCGCACGCGAGCGCGTTGGCGGAGCTCCGCGTGCTCACCGAAGATGAGTTGCTGTCTGTTCAGGGTGGGCTGGATAGCATCCTTGCGGAGTTCTATTCGGCAGCCTCTGCTAACCAAGGAAATTCCGGATCTGTCAGTCAGCTTGACGCGGAAGATGTGCACCACTTCGTTGAACTGGAACTGAAAACGCGGATTGGGAACACCGCCCTGAAGCTGCACACGGGCCGTAGCCGCAACGAACAGATTGCTACCGATTTGCGGCTGTATGTACGCGATGCGATTGTCACATTACAGGCCGACCTGCATGTGTGGATGAAGGCGTTCCTGACCCAGGCAAAATCCGCGGGTGAGGCAGCGATGCCAGCCTACACGCACATGCAGCGTGCCGAACCAGTCCTGGTCGCACACTGGCTGCTGGCCTATGTCTCCATGCTGCAGCGGGACGGAACGCGGTTGGAAGATTGCGCGCGGCGCTTGAATGTCTGCCCTCTCGGATCGGGCGCGGTTGCGGGCGCGACCTTGCCACTCGACCGCGTGTTGATTGCGCGGGAATTGGGATTCGATGCGCCAACAGCGAACAGCATGGACGCGACCAGCGATCGCGATTTCGTGCTGGAGTATTTGCAGTCACTGGCGCAGATTGCGTTGCATGTGAGTCGCTTCGCCGAGGAGATCACTCTATATGCAACGGCGGAGTTTGGGTTTGTAGATTTGCCAGAGGCGTTTTCGACCGGTTCGAGCGCCATGCCGCAAAAGAAAAATCCTGATCTCACCGAGCTTGCGCGCGCCAAGTCGGGCCGGATCATCGCGGCTTCTCATACAGTCGAGCTACAACTAAAAGGATTGCCGCTGGCCTACAACAAGGACATGCAGGAAACGCAGGAGGCATTGTTCGCCGCGACGGAAGAAATGCACGCACTGCTTTCCCTGCTGGGCCGATTCACCGTAGCGCTGCGTTTCCGCACAGACCGGATGCTGGCAGCCTGTACGGCTGGCTTTCTAAACGCAATGGCAGCGGCCACCTATCTTGTTCATAAGGGGGTGGCGTTTCGCACCGCCCATGAGATCGTCGGCAATGCTGTGCGCCACTGTCTCGTCAAAGGTTGCGAGTTGGATGGACTTTCGCTAGAGGAATTGCAGCAGTTCAGTCCGGCATTCGAGCAGGATTTTTTTGCTGCCATCACGCTCGAAGCGACCCTCGATTGTCATGATGTCATCGGCGGAACTGCCCGCTCCCGCGTTCGCGAGGATCTGGCGTTGGCGGAATTACGCGCATCTCAGTGGACTGAATCAGAAGCTGCTTCTCCTACGTCCAATGATCATGCCGAGGATGCGGACGCAGTCGTCGAGATTGCGTCTCGAGGGGCAAAACATGTTGGCACGTAAGGCGCGTTTGCCGGATGCGGACGCGATCCACGGCCTAATTCGCAGTCTCTCCTACGATGGCACTTTGCTGCCACGCAGTCCTGCGGAAATCTATGAAAACATCCGTGATTTCACCGTGGTGGAGACCGAGGAAGGAAAGTTTCTAG
>JAJZIF010000462.1 GCA_021810735.1 Acidobacteriota bacterium | reverse complement strand
ACTTAACCGAACCGGAAGAGGATTAGAGCAGATGGCGATTGTTGCGGGAGTAGATTTCGGAACCCTGAGTGTGCGGGTTTCCATTCTGGACAGCGAGCGCGGACGCCTTGCGACGGCGGTTGCCGAGTATCCGCTGCACCGCAAACGAGAAGATCCGGATTTCGCCACCCAGTCGCATGCCGACCAGATGAAGGCCCTGGCTACGGCGTGCCGGCAGGCCATCGCCCAGGCAGGCGTTGCTGGCACTGCAATCGAGTCCATCGCAATCGACACCACGGGATCGAGCGTGATTCCAGTGGACGCGCAGATGCAACCGCTGAACGAATACTACCTATGGTGCGACCATCGCGCGAAAGAAGAAGCACAGCAGATTACCGCGCTGGCGCACCGGCAGAAACTGGAGGCGATCGAATGGTGCGGCGGGGTCTACTCGCACGAGTGGGGCTTTGCCAAGGTGCTGCACTGGTTGCGCCACAACCCAGATAAACGGGCACAGTTCGCCAGCGCGTTTGAACACTGCGACATGGTTGCGGCCACGCTTGCCGGGGTGACCGATCCAGCCAAAGCGGTGCGTAGCGTTTGCGCCCTGGGACACAAGTGGATGTGGAACCCGCGCTGGGGTGGGTTTCCGCCGCAGGCATTTTTCTCCGCGCTCGATCCGCTGCTGGACGGCATATGCGAAAAGTTGGACAGTCCTGTCAAAACCTCCGACCATCTGGCCGGTCATTTGAGCGCATATTGGACCGACCAACTCGGCCTGAAGTCAGGCATCCCGATTCCAGTCGGCGCATTCGACGCGCATTGGGACGCTATCGGCGCAGACATCCGCGAGGGCGACGTAGTCAACGTGGTCGGCACCTCTACCTGCATCATTGCCATGTCCCGGCAAACCAAGCTCGTTCCGGGTGTATGTGGCATCGTGCCGGGCAGCGTGCATCCGCGGTATACGGGAATCGAAGCGGGGTTATCGGCGACTGGGGACATTTTCGATGCGATCGCGCGACGTGCCGGAACTACAGTGATGCAGCTTTCAAAGGGGCTGGAGAACTATCGCGCGGGCCAGACCGGATTGCTGCGGCTGAGTTGGGACAACGGCGACCGTACCGTGCTGGTCAATGCCGAACTGGGCGGCGTGACGCTGGGCTGGAACCTTCTGCATACCGCTCAGGACGAACTGTTTGCCGCCATCGAGGGAACCGCGATGCATACACGCATCATTCTTGAGCGGATGGCGGAACATGGCATACCCATTGAGCGCGTCATCAATGCGGGAGGCGTTCCGCAAAACAACTCCGTACTGAACCAGGTGTACGCCGATGTGCTGGGTAAACCGGTGCTGGTGCCGCACGGCGTAACCACCAGCCTGGGTTCGGGAATTGTTGCGATGCTCGCGGCAGGCGCATTCCCTTCCCTGGAGGCGGCGCAGAAGGCCATCTGCCTGCCACACAAAACCTTTATGCCGCAAACAAGCGCCGTAGAAATCTATGAGGAGCTGTATCATCTTTATCGCGACCTGTACTTTGCGCTGGGCCAGAAGGACGCACCCGCTCTGCCGCTAGGCCGGGTGCTGCCGCGCTTGAAAAGCATTGCGGAGAGGGCTGGACGGGTCTGAGATTGCCTCCAAGGCTGTAACCCGGAGCAGCAACGCAGAAAAACCTATGGCGGAGAAGAAAAGAAAACCACGCGCCAAAAAAGCACCCCGTATGGACATACGGACGGTGGCCACGCGGGCGAAAGTCTCGATTGCGACAGTTTCGCGCACGATAAATCATCATCCGACAGTGGATCCTGTGCTTGCCAAGCGCGTTTGGAAAGCCATCGAGGACCTGAACTATTTTCCGAACACACAGGCGCGCGCGTTGGTGTCCGGGAAAAGCCATACGCTGGGTCTGATCGTTTCCGAAATCACCAATCCTTTCTTTCCGGAACTGATCCAGCGCTTTGAAGAATGCGCGGTGGCGCGCGGATATGAAATCCTGATCGCGTCTACCTATTACGACGCGAAGAAAATGGAATCCTGCGTACGGCGTATGATCGAGCGTAAGATCGACGGCGTTGCGGTGATGACATTCGGAATTGAAGAGCCGCTGCTCGACCGGCTGGCGAACAAGGGCATTCCGCTGGTGTACGTCGATTCGAGATCACGAATCGCACCAGCACGCACTCTGAATGTCGATTACCGGCATGGGATTCGGCAGGCCGTACAGCATCTGGCCGTGCTGGGGCACAGAAAAATCGCCTTTGTGAGCGGGCCTCTGCATCTGCATACGTCAAAGCTGCGTTCTGATGCGTTCGTCGATTCTCTGGATGAGATCGGGATTCAGCCAAGGCAGGAGTGGCTGGTTCAGGGCGATCACACGATGGAGGGCGGCCAGGAAGGAGCCAAGCGTCTGCTGCAACTGGACGATGCTCCAACGGCAATCATGTGCTCCAATGACATGACTGCCATTGGGGTGATGCACGCGGCATTGGGGGCCGGGCTGCGCATTCCGGCCGACCTTTCGGTGATCGGGTTCGATGATATCCACATCGCACAATTTATGTTCCCGCCACTCACGACGATTCGAATGTCCTGCAAATATCTTGCCGAAGGTGCGGTCGCGGCGCTCTGCTCCGAGATGGAATTCGGCAATCTCGAGACAACGACCCACAACAGAACCGATGTGACCATTCCGACGGAACTGATCGTGCGCCGCACCACCGGAATTCCCAGAAATACGCTACAGGATCTGAACCCTCGTAAGTCAGACGGGCCAAAGCGGCCCTGAGCGAAGGCTGCGTCCGCAGCACTGCAGTCTCAGGAAACGCCGGTTCTTTCCGCAATGCCTTACACTCCGAGGGGTTTGAGTCCAATGGAGGTTCTATGCGGCGAAAGCAATGGATTGCAATCATTCTCTTGTTCGCGGCGGCGACTCTGCTTCCGGGCAATGGGAGCGCTCAGATTGCCGAAGTTCAGAGTTCCCCGGCCACCGTGACTATGACAGTCGACGCAAACCGCGTGGCCCCTTATCGGCTGCCCCGCACGCTTTTTGGCACATTTCTGGAGCCGATCGGCAATTCCACTTACAACGGACTCTGGGCTGAAATTCTTCAGAATCCCAGTTTTGAGGGCGGTCTGTGGGACACCGAGCATCTCGCCGCCATGCTGCGCATGGATCCGCAGCTCAATCGCGCCTCCCAGCTTGGACTTCCGATTCCTTGGGAGCCCCTCGATCCCACCGAAGGAAATCGCTACGAGGTGCATTCGGGGCATGCGGCGAACTCCTGGCGCTCGCTTGAAGTCATCGGGGTGCCGGGGAGAGCTACCGGAATTCGTCAGGAGGTCTACCTTTCCACGCAGCGCGAGCTGAGCTACAACGGCAGCCTTTTCGCAAAACACGTCGGTGGCGCGTCCAATCTCGATGTCGAGATTCGAAAGCGGAATGCACCGGAAATTTTGGCGCAAGCAACGATCCATGCGACTGCCGGCGACTGGACGGAGTACAAGTTTTCGCTGACGCTTCCGAAGGACAAGCTGGCGCGGCTCGAGCCCGCGGATTTTGTCGTTCAAGTGACCGGAGACGAACGGGTCGATCTTGACAACGTCAATTTGTTTCCGGCCGATGCGATCGATGGCATGGATCCCGATGAAATCCAAATGGCCAAGGCGATGCATACGCCCTTGGTGCGGTTCGGAGGCAATTTCACTTCCGCATATCACTGGCAGGATGGTATCGGCC
>JAJZIF010000461.1 GCA_021810735.1 Acidobacteriota bacterium | reverse complement strand
CGCGCATTGAAGAGTTGCGTGGCGATGGTGCTGCGCGCGCGATGGCTGGTGATGCGGCCACGAATATCCTCGTTCGGGATCCCCGCCTTGGCGCACAGGGCGGGGATCAGCACACCTTTGAGATATTGGTAGCCGAGTGCCTTGGAACGATACGCAAACAGGTAATCGACCTCCTCGCCTGTCTTCGGATCGATGATTGTCGTTTGCGTAGGCCGCTCTTTTTCCCATGCCTCGATCGTCTCGCCGACGGCCTTATCCACGGGTTTTGAAAATGCCGTGCTCGTTTTATTGACCGGGACGGACAGCAGACAGACGCGTTCGCCCGGCGCGTTTTCCTGCCAACGAATGCACCCCAGGCGAAGCCTGCGGATTTCATCCCAGCGCAGTCCGGCGAAGAGCCATACCACCGATAACGCCCGCACCAACGACAGAGGATAGTAGTTCGTTCTGCCACTGCCCAGGCCTCCGGGGAGAGGCAGGTCCGTTGCAGCGATGTTTAAGCCCGCCCAGATCAACTTGGCCCATACGTCATCCGATATAACGCGGGGATTGAAGCCGATGAGCGCCAGCAGAGATCGCGGAGGACGAAATGCGATATGTGCATCGAAAGCCCGCGGGATCGTCTCCCAGTACTGTAGATCGCGGAAAAAGGTTCGCAGCGCGTAGACAACGCTGACCTTGCTCCTTGCGAGCATGGGCTTGCCGACATCGTGGAAATAGCTCTTTGTCGTGCTGTGCGCCCATTCGCAGACCTTCAGATTGCTGCACATGGCCACGGCTTCGGCAGCGACGGTGCGGGTCCATTGCGCCGGGCTTTCTATGTGGGGGCGTGTTGCATGGAGCCATCGCCCGATCGAGAGAAGGTGACAGTACACCCGACTCCGGGAGGTGCGGGACTGAGTTGATGTGTCATGCCAGTACCGTGCCAGGCGTGCCCATTCATGCGGAACATCGGTAAGTATGGATTCAGGTGTTTCGTCGATAAACTTCGGCCTTAATCCAAGCCGGCAAAGCGGCTGGCCGATGATTCCATCCGACGCCAACACACGAGACAGAGGAATCACGCATTTCTCAAAACCCAGCGTACTGTTCCGCGTTTGAAGCTGGAGCAGGGCCTCCTTTGGATGTCTTCCAGGTGTGGCGATCGTGTGATCAGCAGCAATTGGGCCAGCGTGAGGGGCACAAGCCGCAGTGTGCGCGGGCCATAGCCCGATTTCCGCAGCTTGGCTTTGATCTTTTTCTCGGCTGCCGCGAGCCTCTCAACCCCGAAGACCCGGCGCGCCAGACACGAAAAGACCTGCCGCCGTTTCGGAAAGCTCGCAAGCGCATCAAAACCCCGCAGCAGGAACGCCGCCGCGATGATTCGGTTGCCGTCGTGCCGACGGCACTCCACCGACTCGATCCACTCCGCGTCCGTCCACGCCCACAGAGTGCGGTCCCGGCGCCCCATCTCTTCCAGCAGGTAAAAGACCAGGGAGCGGCGTTCCGGTCCCTGGAATTCGATGTGATCGAAGACATCGTGCAAGGGACGCGCAAGCCGTTCGACGGTATCGAGCGACGGCTGCCGGGTCTTGCTGGATTTGACTCGCGACGGCAGTTCCACAGTGAGGAAACGGCGCTCACCGGCAGTCAAACGGTATCGCCGGTCGTACTTTTTCGCGTCGATCGGCCATGTCCACGCATCCGTTATTTTTCTCGCGCTCATCGAAACAGCCTCCCCATCGCTTCGAGGCGCTGCTGATGCAGTTGCGTCATCGTGGCGTTCAACTTGGCCGCCAGGTCGCGCGCACTCAGATGTACATAGATCATGGTGGTCTCTATGCTGCGATGACCGGCGAAGATGGCGATTTCGTGGATGTCCCAGTCCGCTCGTGCCAGGTCCGTCAGGCACAGATGGCGCAGCGTATGCGGAGTGAAGCCTGCGGCCCCGGCGCGTCTTGCGATGAGGGCGACGATCTTGGACCACGCCCATATCGAGATAGGCTTTGCGCAGTTCCGCGGCGAGTGCGACAGGAACAGTCGTCCGCGCTCTCGGCTCAGAGTCCGGCGGTGTTCCAGATACGGGCCATAGAGTTCATCGGTTGTCAGCGAATAGGGCAAGACGCGTGATCTGCGATTTTTAGTGGTCTCAGCGCGGACGCGGAGGGTGCGCCGCGATGGATCGATGTCGCCCGTTTCAAGCAGACACAACTCTTCCCGCCGAAGTCCGGCATCGTAACTCATCGCCAGCATCAGGCGGTTGCGAATCGGCTCTTTCGCGGTCTCGCCGAGAACCCGGCGCCATTCTTCCTCGGTTGGAATTGTGGGTAGCTTGTGCTCTCGCTTCAAGAGTGGCCGTGATGAGCGGCCTTCACCCTGGCGGAACGGATTCCTTGTGCGGTGTCCCTCTTCCACGAAAAAGTCATAGAACATCCGCAGCGCCGCCAGGTGCTGCTGGATCGTCGCATTCGCCACGCGGATGTCCGGCGCTTCATGCCGCGGCGGAGGGTTTCGCAAGATCGCGCAGATAAGCCCCGACGATTTCCTGGCCGACCTCGTGGGGCTTTAGACCATACGTGCTGAGAAATCGAAGGTACCGCTCCAGGTTGCGTCCATAAGCATCGAGCGTGTTGAGGGCCAGTCCGCGACACGCCTGAAAGCCGAGCCATGCACATGCGTCTTTCTGGCCTGCTACAAGTGGAACGCGGTCCCATTGAATTTCACAGATGAGTTGGTTGGACTTCAATCGGTTCTTCTCCACGGCGTGATTTGCCGGCCGAGCGCGCCTTTTGGGTCGCCGGTCGGCAGCCAACTCATCGTTACATCTGCGGCGACGGGCGCTCGGCGGCCAGGGGCGGGCGGGCAAATCGCGCTGACTAAAACCGCCCCAATTCCACATAACTGATACGTAGAGTGCCATGATGATTTCCTCCATGTTGGTTTTTGCCCGGATTTCACTCGGGACACTCCTGCGCGAAGCGACGCGAGAAACCGGGGTCTCCGAACACGCGGCCTTTGCGTGTTGGGGTGGTGATGTGCCCCGCTCCCAAGGCCGAGATGTGCTTTCTGTGGAGGCTCCGGCAAGAAATTTCGTCCCTGGGACCGCAGCCGCGCGCATGTTGCGCGGGAAATTTGTTGTTGGAATCCCAGAGCCGAAGGGCGTTCGCCGTGGCGAACGAAGCAGAACATCGATGTGCCGCAGAATCGGGGTTCCCGGCACGTGATCGTTGCGTGCTGGGGTGACGGGGCGCGGGAAGAGCACCGAGCGAGTGACCGAGGGAGAGCAGGGCGGAAACTCGGAGGAATGGCGCTCGTACCGAAAATGCCTGCAGATCAGGGCGACTGCAAGACGCAATTCAGGCAAACCACCAACGGTCCAATTCTTTGTTTCGCCGCCATCCAGAGCTACAACTGACCAGCGCGTGCAATGCACGCACACGAAACCGCATTCCGTTTGTAGCCTGCCCAGCGACAGGGCCAGACACGGGCGACCAAGGCGATGGAACGTAGCAGCTCCCGTTCGGTGTCGGCAAGGTAAGCAACTCCGCAATGCGCCACATGGGAGTACCGCCGATCCTGCTCGTCACCGCTGGCATGGCGCGGCCTCATTCCGATGCATCACGATCTCATGGACCGCCGCGATGCGTGCTCCGATCCAGCGCATGACCGGGACCGCCATCGAATTGCCGAGCGCCCGGTAGCGCGGACCATCGGCAGCCAGCCTGCCGCGATACTCTACCAGCGTG
>JAJZIF010000460.1 GCA_021810735.1 Acidobacteriota bacterium | reverse complement strand
GGCCAGCTACGTGGCTCTTTTATCGTTGGCTGCCGCCATGATCTGCTGGAGACAAACGATATCTATTTACGGATAAGTTCTAAGAAGCGGCACACGGAAGCCCTACCCTTGACAGAGCTTTGTACTGTCAAGGGTGTGGATACCATCCCTGCGTCCAGCACACCCCATCCCGCAACTAACGCAGCACACCAACCTTCCGTAGCGGCCCACAGGCCGCGTCCGCTGCATGGCAATGCTTTCCTCGTTGTCATTCCCGCAGGGAATCTGCTTCTGCCTTTGCCTTTGCTTTCCTCGTTGTCATTCCCGCAGGGAATCTGCTGCACAGTTTCCAGTCGGGATTCTCTCTCCTCGCCTCATCGCCCATGCAGAGTTGGCGGTAATTGCGACTCAGGAATCTTTTCGGCAATACTTTCGCTTGCAGGAAAACAAATACACCCCGCCTGGAATGGGTAACCGATCCAGTAGCATTCCAGTGAGGAGACAAACTCAACATAAAACACCCGGTAAATCATTCATTATAAAATATATAAGGATGATTCCGGTGCATCGGTCCTCGCTTCCTGACTGCCCCACACTCTCGGCAAAAGCGAACACATGCTACCTCCCAATCGACGCGGAATGCAGCATCTGTTGTCGCAACCTCTCTTCCCGGCCAACTCGTCAGCGAAGCGCATTATGCTGAGTTTGACAACTCCTTTCATCTCACCTGTCGCCGACTTGACGCTTCCCTGCGCGCGCCCAGGACTGCTATCCTCACACTGCATCGGAATTTCCACTCAGAAAACCGATTTATACGCAGATCGTTCGAGGTGAGCTATGTGGTTTCTCGGAATGGATATCGGTACCGGCGGCACACGCGCCGTCCTCATCGATGAACAAGGCTCGATCGTCAGTTCCGCTTCCGCCGAACACGCTCCCTTTCGCACGCCTCAGCCGGGATGGGCCGAGCAGTATCCCGAGGACTGGTGGCGCGCTGCTGTTGAGGCGATTCGCGGCGCTCTGGCCGCCGCGCCCGAGCCTTCGCAGCCCATCGCCGGCATCGGACTCACCGGACAGATGCACGGAGCCGTGCTGCTGGACGACTCGGGCCAAGTCCTGCGCCCGTCTCTCATCTGGTGCGACACCCGTACGCAGCCACAGTGCGACTGGCTGCACGCCGAGATCGGCTACGAACGCCTCATCGAACTGACCTGCAATCCTGCGCTGCCCAACTTCACCCTCACCAAGCTGTTGTGGGTCAAGGAGCACGAACCAGAGATCTTCGCCCGCACCGCCCACATTCTCTGCCCCAAGGATTACGTCCGCTTCCGCCTGACCGGCTCCTATGCCATCGACGTGCAGGAGGCCAGCGGCACGCTGCTGCTTGACGTGACGCATCGCCGCTGGTCCACGCAGGTAGCCGCAGCAGCCGGAATCCCCGAGCCTTGGCTTCCGGAGGTCTTTGAATCCACCGACGTCTGCGCCTTCATCTCCGGCGTGGCGGCCAGTGAAACCGGCCTCGCTGCGGGCACTCCGGTTGTTGCAGGAGCAGGCGATCAGGGTGCGGGAGCTGTCGGCATGGGCATCCTTGCGCCCGGCTCCGTCTCGGCCACCATCGGGACCTCCGGTGTCGTCTTTGCCGCCACTGCCAACCCGGTCAAAGATCCCAAGGGCCGCCTGCACACCTTCTGCCATGCCGTTCCCGGTCGCTGGCACGTCATGGGCGTCACCCAGTCTGCCGGACTCAGCTTCCGCTGGCTGCGTGAAACCTTCTTTGCCGGGCAAGAGTATGACGCGCTTACCGCAGCGGCCAGCGCCATCGCGCCCGGCAGCGACGGCCTGCTCTGGGCGCCTTATCTGCTGGGTGAGCGCACTCCGCACCTTGATCCGGAGGTCCGCGCATCCTTCGCCGGGATTCACTCCGGCCATGGCGCCGCGCACTTTACGCGCGCCGTCCTCGAGGGCGTCGCTTACTCGCTTCAGGACACATTCACGCTCTTCGCCGAACTGAGCATTCCGGTTTCGGCGATCCGGCTGGGTGGCGGCGGCGCACGCGGCCCTCTTTGGCGCAGAATTCAGGCCGCTGTTTATGGCCAACCGATCGAGATTCTGACTGCCGAAGAGGGCGGAGCCTTCGGCTCTGCTCTGATGGCCGGCGTCGGAGTCGGGCACTGGGCCACGCTGGACGACGCCTGCCGCGCGTCCATCACTGTCGCCGAACGCATCGCGCCCGACCCTGCATGGATCAAAGTCTACAAGGACGGATATCAAAGATGGCAAAAGCTTTATCCGGCTCTGGCAGCTCTGCGCTGAGCCTGAACTTGCATCACAACCTGGGACTACACCTAGTACGCGCCTGTTTTTCTTGTGACGGCGGGAATCGTCTTCCACAGCAGTTCAAAGTCCTTGCGCAGGCTCCAGTGAATGCAGTACAAGCTGTCCAGATGCACCCGTCGCGCAAAATTCACATCGCTGCGACCGGAAACCTGCCACAGTCCTGTCATCCCCGGCAGCATCAGCGTGTAGTACTGCATGTGCGCGCCGTAAATTGCACTCTCCGCCTCCACGATCGGCCGCGGACCCACCAGCGACATCTCTCCGCGGAAAACATTGATTAACTGCGGCAGTTCGTCAAGACTCCATTTGCGCAGAAAACGCCCCACCGGCGTGACGCGGGGATTGCCGATATGTTTCAGAAACGTTCGCATCTGCAACATATGTTCGTGGCTTCCAGTCTGAATGTTACAGATCGAGTCGGCCTCGTGAACATACATGGATCGGAACTTGAAAATCCGGAATGGTGTGCCAAATCGTCCGATACGTTCTTCCCTGTAAAAGACCGGTCCCGGAGAAGTCAGTCGGACCAGCAGCGCAAGCACCAGTCCAAACGGCGCGAGCAGAAGAAGTAGCAGGCTGGAAAAAAACAGATCGAAGGCGCGCTTGCTGAATCTGTAGTGGAACGACATCGAGTTGCGCGCTGCCCGTCTCGACTGCGCGGATGTAAAAAGCCAATTCTTCGGCCGGGGTGTCAACTCGACGGAGACTGGATATGCAAAATGAGTATCGATCGGAGTAAGCGAAGCCATGGGGGAATTCACACTGTTCTCCTGATTTCAATCGCATCATCGAGCTTTTCCGCTCAATGAGCAAACCACTGGTCTCTTCCGATCAGAACTGTCCGAATGCGTCGATCACAATGGTTCGATTCGGGTCTGATCGCAAGCAACTTCCTTAGCACTCAAGATACCGAATAAACGGCACAAAAAACGATCCAGTATACGATGATCCTGAAGGAGTAGTTCTCTATTGATTTTCGCATCCTTGAGTGAACTTTGACACGATTTCTGTGCTGCTGCAACAAAAAAACACTGAATGAAAGAGCGTATACTGCCGACTCACCTGTCGCGATACATCTCTCAGTATTCAGTCAGACACCGAAATCGAAAATCGGTTGCGTCTTGTAAATGTTTACTCAACCACAGGAGAAAATTTCTGCTTCCCGTCTCTTGAAATCCCTCTCGCAGGCACGCACTCCAGCCGTGCCGTACGGCGGTCCAGTCATGTACTTAACGTATGGAGGGTAGAAAGCGCCTCAGCAGTTTGGTGAAGCACCCAGGAAACATTCAGAATGGTGGACCCGGTGGGAATCGAACCCACAACCTGTCGATTAAGAGTCGAATGCTCTGCCAGTTGAGCTACAGGTCCACAGAAGAAAATCGGCGGCTCGGATTCCTGCGAATCGTGCCCTTCCC
>JAJZIF010000459.1 GCA_021810735.1 Acidobacteriota bacterium | reverse complement strand
TAGCAGCGGGTGAGCCACTCAAGAAGGCACAAAATAAGCATTGCCGCGCCGGGTGGTCCACCGGAATCCGCTGTTGCAAGGTCACATAACTGAACATCGCCGCCTGCTTCCGATCATCTCCACGCATACTTGATTTTACCAGGAAACAAAGCCGTAGTAAAGACTTAAAGTGAACAATCTAAACGAATTACATCCTCAGGCGACCATGTCCGCCGCATCTCCGCAAGAACCACGCAAACACATGCAAACCCCCAACAAGAAAATAAAACCGCTAAGGGAAAATTCAATGCGAGTTTTTCCGCAGCCTGTTCAGCCCGCGACTCAAAGCGAGGGTGGAACTGCTGACATGCTGCACAAAACCAAGGGTTGTCGTCGCGAGCGGAACGGAGTGAAGCGAAGGATATTGCGTTTTTCCGGCCAACCACAAGATTCTTCGCCTGCGGGTCAAAATGACAAAACGATTTGCTGCGAGGAATGTCATCCGAGGCCGCCAGGGTATGAAACGGCTTTTCGTCAGTTTGTGCCGGAAACGAACCCGGCGTATTCACGCAATCGTCATACGGCATTCATGGTTCTTTTGCAGAAAATTCGCCGGATTGCGATACTCTGGCCACAATAGAGGAGTATGCGCGCCATGGAACTTGCCACATCCGAAGCAGCAGCAGTGGAGAGGAAACCCCGTTTGAGTCAGACGATTTTTGTTCTGGAAGACGATCAGGACATTTCCAGGCTGGTGCAGCACAGTTTGGAAATCGCGGGCTTCGCGGTGCGGACCTTTGTCAGCCCAGCCGCGGTGCTGGCGGACGCGGAACGCAAGACGCCGGATCTGTTTGTGCTCGACATTATGGTTCCCGGCGGCGATGGCCTGGACCTATGCCGCCGCATCCGGAAAAGCCCGGCGCTGGCGGTCACGCCGGTAATTTTTCTCACCGCGCGGACCAGCGAGAGCGACCGCGTGCTGGGCCTGGAATTAGGCGCGGACGATTACATCACCAAGCCGTTTTCGCCGCGGGAATTGATTGCCAGGATCAAGGCCGTGTTGCGCCGCTTTGAGCGTCCCACCGCTCCCACCGCCCTGCGCTTTGGCCAAGTGGAAATCGACGCCAGCGCCATGCAGTTGAAGGTGGCTGGGGACGTGACCGCTACCACGGCGACGGAGTTTCGGCTGCTCGAATATCTGGCCCGCCATCCCGGCCGCGTGTTCACCCGCGATCACCTGCTGGACGCAGTCTGGGGTGATGCTCGCTTCGTTACGCCGCGTTCCGTGGATGTGTATGTCCGGCGCATTCGAGAAAAAATTGAACTGGACCCGGAGAATCCGCAGTATCTTAAAACCGTGCGCGGAGCCGGCTATCGCTTTGAGATGCCAAAAGAAATGTAAGGCATTGTCCTGGCCCGGCGGTTCCCCCGGCGGCGGATTGTTGAATGAGGCAGAGAGTTTTTTTCAAGCTTCTCGCGGCGATGGTGCTGGTGGTGCTGGTGGCAGCCGCGATGCTCGACGTTTCCCAGCAGAACATCCTCGAATCGTTGCTGCAAAATCAACTGGAGCGAAGCCTGGCCGAGAGCGCCCAGGCCCTGGCGCAACGCGTTGTCATCGGCAATCCGTCCGACCTGCCAACTCTGGCGCGGGAGGAAGCGCACGCCATCGACGGGCGCGTCACCATCCTGCGCAAGGATGGAAGCGTGGCTGCCAATGTTGCCGCCGACGGCCGTGACTTGGGCGCAAACACGGTCTCGCCGCTTCCACTGGATACACCCGATGTCCGCGCCATTCTCGTGCAGCATCGCGCATCCGGCAAGGCCATCGTCCATGGCGACCTGTATGCGGCCGCGCCGGCAGGGGCGTACATCGTTCGCATTGGCTACTCATTGCGCGATGTGGATGACACGCTCCATGTGGTGCGGCGAAGTTTGTTGTGGGCAACGCTGCTGGCGTTGCTGTTGGCGATCCTGGTGGCTGCGCTGCTGGCGCACGCGGTGTCGCGCCGCCTGGCGCGGATTGTCGAGTTCGCCCACCGGCTTGCCGGCGGCGATTTTGGCGCTCGCATCGACGAAACCTCAGAGGATGAAATTGCGGCGGTAGCGGACGCGCTGGATGCGACCGCGGCGCGCGTGGAAGCCGTCTTTCGCACCCTTGAAGACAGCCGCAAAGAGATGGAGGCCGTGCTCGACAGTATGGAAGAGGCGGTGATTGCGGTCGATGCCCAGAGCAGAATTCACTGGACCAACCGCGTCATGGAGCGTCTGATGAGCGGCTCGGTCCGGCCCGGCATTGCGTTGGTGCAAACCGTCCGCGATCCCGACCTGCTGGCCTGCGTGGAGAAGGCCCTGCATGGCCGAATCGCCGCACATGCGCGGGCCGGCTCCGTTCTTCCGGGACGCATCTTCGACGTCAGCGCCGCGCCCATGGTCGGGGGCAGCGCGGTCGTGGTGCTGCACGATGTCACCGAGATCGAGCGGGTGGAAAAGACCCGCCGCGACTTTATTGCGAATGTTTCCCACGAACTGCGCACGCCGCTCACCTCCATCTCCGGTTACGCGGAAACCATGTTGGAAGAGGACGGCGGGCTGACGCCCCAGGCGCGCGATTTTCTATCGATCATCTGCCGCAATGCCGCGCGCATGACGCGGTTGACCGAAGATCTGCTGGCCCTGGCGCGCATTGAGTCCGGCGAGTACAAACTGAATCGCCGCCCTGTCGAGGCCGAGCTGTTGGTCGATGAGGCCGCCGCCATTTTGACCGGGTTGCTGATGGATCGAAATGTCGTGCTGGAAAAAGGCGAGACTACGCGGACGCGCGTGATGGCCGATACCGACGCCATTCTGCAAGTGTTGTCGAACCTGCTGGAAAATGCGGTGAAGTATGGAGGCGGCGAACGCATTGCGATCGGATCGCGGCCCGTCGCCGGCGCGGTGGAATTCTATGTGCAGGATTTCGGCGCCGGCATTGCCTCGGAACATCTCAGCCGGATCTTTGAGCGTTTTTACCGCGTGGATAAAGCGCGCTCGCGGGAATCCGGCGGCACCGGCCTGGGCCTCTCGATCGCGAAGCACATCATTCTCGCCCACGGCGGCGTCATTCGCGCCGAAAGCGAGCTGAATCGCGGCAGCACATTTTTCTTTACGCTGCCCCTGGCGCCTCTCGACGAATCGGCAGAAGAGCGCGAGGAGAACGTCGAGGCAAATTAGGCGAATTCATGGTGAGTGGAGTCATTCTGAATGGAGCATAGCGGAATGAAGAATCCAGAGAATGTTCGCCGGGGTTGCATGGCCATCACTCTCTGGATTCTTCGCGGAGTTTGCCCTGAGCGAAGCCGAAGGCCTCAGAACGACAAACATTTTTTGAATCGCAGTATCTATCAAACGGCGCAAGTGTCCTGAGTCTTAAATTCGTCAAAGAAATGATTTTCGGTCTTGTATCAGGGCACGCTTCAGTCGGAATGATTTTCAGCCTTGTATCAGGGCACGACTTCAGTCGTGCCGTAAATGGAGCAAAACAGATGGGCTTTACAGGCTGCGGAAAAACTCAATTTCACGGAAAGGGTGAAAAATGGATCGCGCCAGGATGCCCCAGGAACGATCCGCGAGGCTTGACTGATTGTTTTCCATCCCGCAAATTTCGTCCTTTCGCCATACATTCGGAGTTTTTCCGCAGCCTGTTTAGCCCCTGAGCGCTGCTGTTCGAATCACTTCCATGAATCGAATTGTTGAATGAACTTCAGACTCAGTACACCAGACC
>JAJZIF010000458.1 GCA_021810735.1 Acidobacteriota bacterium | reverse complement strand
AACTTCTCGTATCGACCTTCTACAAAAAGCTTAAAGCGGCCATAGGGCGAGAAGCGGAATTCCACGCCGGTTCCGAAATCGTACATCCCCTGATTGCTGGACTCGTGGGACACATTGACGCTTCCTGCGCACGCCCCGCCGTACCCATAGCCATACCCATAGCCATACCCATAGCCATAGCCGCACGGCACGAGGACCGGCGCTGTGAACGTAGTGAGCTGGCGTGAAAACCCGCCACCGCCGATCACGTATCCATCCAGCCTGTTGCCGCGAATATAGTCGAATTTTGGATTGAACATGGCTGTCCAGATATGCTCGTTCCCTCCGGGAACCTTGGCTGTGGCTAGGGCGAGGTCCGTGGGAACCCCCATGCGATTGAAATTCCATTCAGCCAAAAAACTGAGACGATCATTGAACCTAAACCCGCCGCCGAGCAGAACATTGAATCCCGTGTTCGCAAATTTTTGCGTCCCGGCCGCGGGTGCGGTCACGCCGCCGCCGCCTTCGAACACAAAATGTTTGCCCCAGCCTTCTCCCTTATAGCGCGGGGGGGTCACTGGCTGCTGGTATTGACTCTGGCTATAGGGACCGTTGTACTGAGAGTTGGGCCCGTTGTATTGGTAATTGTTTTGAAAGTTGTAGCTTACTTTCGAACTGGAATAACTCTGTGCCTGCAGGCCAACCGTGAGGGGCAACCCGCATGCAAGCGCCGCATAACCCACATGTTGTAACGTCTTGCAGATTGCTTTTTTCGCCGTTATCATGATGTTTGTTACCCTCCATCGTTCGTCCCGATACTGTGTACTCTGCATTATGCGCGCATTCTGCTAGGTTCGGATGCGCAGTGTGAATCGCAAGATGCTTGATGCGTTCGGCCCCCCTGATGTTCAGACGCATGTATCGGGGATGCTAGTCCGTCGCATGGTTAGACGCATGCAAGGGGAAAATGTTGCGGTGATTGTGACACTCCTGCCGCCACGTTTTTATTACATCATGCTCCATCCTCGTTCTCTATTTTGGTAAGGCGTAAAATTCATCGACAATCGCAAATCCAAAAGGCGATGGAGCGGGCCTGGAATCTATTCGATAACCTGAATCCTCGATCCGGACTGCATCCATCGTCCCGCTGCCGCTACTGTATGTCGAACTGTTCTGGATGCAGGGTGGCATCGCTTTTCACGATGACGGTTTTGCCGGACATCTCCTCCATCTCGCTCAGCCAGCGTCCATTGGACGCCTTCAGTTGCTTGACGACCTCGGGATTGACGCGGAGCATGACATCGCCGCGGTCAATCTGACGGTGCATCTTGCGTAGCTCGACATAGATCTCGTTGCAAACCGTCAGCGGACCCTTCACCATACCCGTGCCTGTACAAACCGAGCAGGGAACGGACAGCGTGCGCTCCAGCGATTGCTTAACGCGTTTGCGCGTAATCGCCACCAGGCCAAAATCGTTGAACTGGAGGACCTTGGACGGAGCGCGATCCGACTTCAACGCGTCCTCCAGCGCCAGCATCACCTTATTGCGGTTCTTGCGCTCATCCATGTCGATGAAGTCGATCACGATGATGCCGCCCAGATCGCGCAGCCGAATCTGACGGACAATCTCCGGAATCGCGTCCAGATTTGTCTTGAGGATGGTGTCCTCCAGCCGCGCCGTTTTGCCTACGTATTTTCCTGTGTTGATGTCGATGGCCACCAGCGCCTCGGTCTGGTTGATGACGATCGAACCGCCGGACTTCAGCCACACCTTCGAGCGCAGGGCATTGTTGATTTCTTCCTGAATCCCGAATTGCTCAAACAGCGGCGTTTCCTTGGTGTACAGCTTGACGCGCCGTACCAGGGCGGGTTCGAAGCGATTCAGGAAGCGCAACACGCGCTCGTAATCCGCTTCCGTATCGACCCAGATAGAGGAAAAATTGTCCGTCACCTGGTCCCGCAGAACGCGTTCCACCAGGCTCAGGTCGTGATAGATCAGGGCCGGCGGCTTGGCGTTCTCGGTGCGCTGGCGAATCTCCGCCCACAGTGTCAGCAGGAAGCGAATGTCCGCGCGGAGATCTTCCTCGCTGGCGGTGGCAGCCGCCGTGCGGACAATGAACCCTCCGGACGCCGCGCCTTTTTCGCTCAACAAAATATGTTTCAGCCGCTGGCGCTCCTCATCGGAGGCGATCTTGCGCGAGACGCCAACGTGATTCACCGTGGGCATGAAGACCAGGAAGCGTCCCGGCAATGCGATATGACTGGTGATTCGCGCGCCCTTGCGGGCAATCGGCTCCTTCGCAATCTGTACCAGGATTTCCTGATTGGGCTTCAGCAGTTCTGTAATAGCGGGCAGATTGGTGGTTTGCGCTGTACCGCGGCGCATGCGGCGATCGCCGCCGTGTCCACTTCCATGGCGCTGCTGGCCGCGGCTTCCCCGCCGTCCATTGCGGCCCCCGCTCGCACGGTTGCGCGCCGCATCCGCATTGGCGGGCTCAATGCCCTCGGCGTCTTCGTCCGCCGACCCCGTCGCATCTTCCAGTTCGATCTCTCCCAGCTCGGCCCCAAATCTCTCTTCTTCGAACGTGTCCTCTTCGGTTCCAGCCGCTGCCGATTCTTCCTCCCCATTCTCACCGGCAAAACGTGTCCGCTGTTCGATATGCCGATCGCGCACCAGCTCGCTGAGCAGGCCGCTATCCATCTGCATGTCCAGCGTCTCTTCAATCAGATCGTCATACTCCGCTTCTTCCTGTAGGCTCTGCGCCGCGTATCCTTCCGGCTCTTCCTCGTCGATGGTCTCTTCTTCGAGATTTCCATGGCCAGGATCGAACACGTGCTCGTCGTGATCGGACTCTTCTTCCTCGGTCGAGGCCTCTTCCGTCGCAGGGGATGCTCCGTGTGCTGGGTGGACTGGCGCTACTTCTTCCGCCTCCAATGAAGCTGCGGCCTGTGTGTCGAAGGATGCTTCCCGCGGATGCGCCGGTTGAACGATGGAAGCAGCTTCGCCAAAGAACGGCTCCAGATCAGAGTCCGCTTCTTCCGTCTGTTCGGCGACCGCGTCGTGTTCCGAAGCTCCCTGCGCTGGCGCCGACTCCGTTTCCACGGTCGACTCGTGCTCTGGCGGTTTGGCGACACTGCTCTGGCGGTACGCGCTGGGAGTAACCGGATCGACGCGGTACGACGCCGAAGCTTCTGCCGGCTCGAATTCCTGCGCTTCTACAGTGGATGTGTCGTGCCGCACTAGCGAAGGCTCTTCGACGGTCGTCGCGTGTTGCACCAAGGAAGGCTCTTCCGGAATGGTGTCGTGCTGCACCAAGGAAGGCTCTTCGAACTCGGCCACGGGCAGGGATATTGCAATCTCAGCCCTCGTGTCATTCTCCGCTGGCGATGCCAAGGCCTCCTCAGCAACGGGACTCACCTCGGCTGCCGGAGAGGAAAAGCTTTCAATGGCGGAGGAGGCTCCTCGCGAACGTTTCTGACGCGAGAGGGATTCGCCGGGCAACACTCCGCTGCCATCCCACGCCAATGGACCCACCACCATCGTCGATGGCTGGAAGGTCGGCTTGGGTGTCGTTGCGGATGTTTCCGTCTCGCGGTTCACCCCTCCCGCGGATTGGAATGCCGCGGCGGACTCGTCACGACGATACTTGGACAGTGATTCGCCGGGAAGCACCATCGGCACAGGTTCCGACCGGGGACGCTCCGACTGCGGAGCCGGGAAACGCTCTGGCGCAACAGACTGAACCACGGAATCTTGGTGTGCGTCTCGGAAATC
>JAJZIF010000457.1 GCA_021810735.1 Acidobacteriota bacterium | reverse complement strand
GTTGGAGGTGCATCCCAATCCCGACAAGGCGGTTTCCGACGGCGCGCAGTCCTTGTTCCCCAGGCAATTTGAGCAGTTGATGGAAGAGTTGCGCATCATCGCCACCGCCGTGGGACGCAACATCGGTCCGCGCGAAGCCGTGTTGCACAGCAGCAGAGTGTAGACAAAAGAACGTCCGATTAGACATTGCTTTGTATCAGCGCACGACGTTGCTGCGTAAAGAACGCTGTTTTGCATCCGCGCACGACTTTGCTGCGTGGAAAGTGAAAGTATTGTTCTGTATCAGGGCACGACTTGAGTCGTGCCATAACCGCGGCAAAATTTGAGCGGCTTTAGCCGCTGAGAGAATTATTCAGAGGTCCTCAAACCGTGGCCGAATCCATCCAGAGCATCGCCATTCTCGGCACCGGCCTCATCGGCACGTCCGTGGGGCTGGCGCTGCACGCCCACGGATTCCCCGGCAGCATCACGGGTTGGGACCGCGCTCCCGAGGAGGCGGAAATCGCCCGCGCGCACGGCGCAATCGACACCATCGCCTCCGACCCGCTCGCCGCCGCCCGCGAATGCGATTGCATCCTGCTGGCCACGCCCGTCTTTGGCATTCTCGAATGGATCGAGCGCCTCGCTCCCGTCCTGCACTCGCACCAGCTCATCACCGATGTCGGCAGCACCAAGCGAAAAATCTGCGCCCTCGCCGCCGAGTCATTCTCTTCTCCCGGCGCTGCCTATTTCCTTCCCGGCCATCCCATGGCGGGCAAGGAAGTCTTCGGCGCGGCCCATGCCGATCCGGAACTGTTTCACGGCGCGGTCTGGCTCTTCACGCCGCTCGATCCAATGCAAGACCCGCCCGCGGCCCCGACAAAAGGTCAGCTTCTCGCCGATAATTGGCGAAAATGGGTCGCCCGCATCGGCTGCCGCATGTTGGATCTCGATCCGGTTCGCCACGATGAAATCTGCGCCTGGGCCAGCCATCTGCCGCAAATGCTGGGAACGGCGCTGGCCGCGCTCTTGGAAGATACCTTCCCGGAAGATGGCAAGGAAAAGGGAAGTCTCTCCAGCAATTCCGCCCAGCTCCGCGCCATCGGCGGCCGCGCCATGCATGAGATGACGCGCCTCGGTGCCAGCCCCTATTCCATGTGGCGAGATATCGCCCAGACCAACGACGAGCCCATCGCCGCCGCCCTGCTGGCCCTCGAACAGCGCCTCGCCTCCATCCGCGAAAACCTCAAGCAGCCCGAACTCCGCGAAGAATTCCTCCGCGCCAACCGCTTCCGCTCCCGCTTCTAGCGGCCGATTCAAAACTACCGCGGTTGAAACAGGGTCTGTCATTCTGAGCGTAGCGAAGAATCCAGACGATCTCCGCATGGGCCAGAACACTCTCGCGAATAGAGCATTTTCCCTCTAGGTATAGACCGAAGCGAGGATGTCGCGCAGCTTTTCCCTTAAGAAAAGCTGCACTGAGTTGAATTTGGAAAATTCACAGTAATTGGGAAACTGCTCTGGTGGGATGTCATGGGAAGAATTAAGGCACTGGACTATATAATCCATATGGATCATAATGATCGTATCGGTCATTATTGCTGGAGGTCCCAAATGATTACAGAAGTCTCTGCCGTCAACTTCCGCCAGAATCTGGGCGAGATGCTCAACCAGGTACAGTATCGGAGCGACAGCATTGTGATCAACAAGGATGGCAAGCCGGTGGCTGTTCTCGTGGATGCCGAGCTTTTTGCCCGCATTCGCCGCATGCGTGAGCGGTTCGACGCATTGAGCAGCCGAATCGCCGAGGCCTACGCGGATGTGCCGGTCGAGCAGGGCATGGCGGAAATCGATGCGGCGGTCGCGCGGGAACGGCACCCACGAAAACGGCAACCACGGAAACGGCGATCTTGACCGCGCGAATGCGAGTGGTTCTGGACACCAATGTCCTGGTCTCCGGCCTGGCCTATCCAGGGAGTGTTCCGGGGAGAATCCTCGGCGTCTGGCGGCAGGGAGGGCTGGATGTCGTACTGTCGCGGTACATTCTGGATGAGATGGTTCGGGTGCTGCCGCGGCTTTCTCGGATTTTGCTGAACTCCGCGGAGATTCGCGATCTTGCCGACAATTTTATGTTCCTGGCGGACATCGTCGAACCCGCCGCCGAATCGGACGAAACATTGCGTGACCGGGCCGATTGGCCGGTTCTGGGAACCCTGCGGGCGGCGCAGGCCGACTACCTCATCACCGGCGACAAAGACCTGCTCGCGCTTGCGGGGCGCTACCCCATCGTCACGCCCGCCGTCTTCTGGGAACGCCACGGCACCTAGCCTGGGAAGTAGATTCTTTGATTATGAGGAACAGCGCCCCGCCCCCATCCGCGAAAATCTCAGGCAGCCCGAACTCCGCGAACAATTCCTCCGCGCCAACCGCTTCCGCTCCCGCTTCTAGCGGTTATCCATTCAGCTTTCATTCACAATCCATTTCGATGGCCCAACCAACATGGCATGACTAATCTCGACGAGACTTGGGAACATCCGGGACAATTCTGTACCCTAATGACGGGGACAGTTGCGTGCGGCAGATGTATGAAGAGATGTCGAAAGCAGCGTGGCCTTGGACGTCTTCCTTTTTGAGTCAGCTTTGTGAACTGCGTCCCGGACCATTCAAAGGGTCGCACTTGCTTTTTGGTTCGGACTACAGTGGCAGCCATGCTGGAAGTCAATTTCGGATATATGGATTTGTAATTGCTGATGCTGACGCTTCGCCTGAGTGGCCGAAGAGATGCCAAAGGGTACGAGACGCTTTCCTGACTGACGCCCGTCGAATGTCGTTCAAGAATCTGAACGACATTTATCGGCGACGTGCGCTCATCCCATTTTTAGAGGCTGCCGAATCTCTTAGTGGTCATGTTGTCGCAGTAGCGGTAAGCAAAGAGCTGAAGCAACTGTCCACGCAACGCAGTGCGATGGGAATCTGGAAGCGTCTGCATGGCGTTCACGCGGGGTGGGATGCGAAGGCGTTCGAGGAGATGGCAAGGGTCGCACACTTCTTCTCATTGTTTCTCTCGGTATGGTCTTCGCCTGGCATGAATATTTCGTGGATGACTGACGAAGACGATATCGTGGCCAATGCCGGGCGACTTGAAGACGCCCATCAGTTTGCTGCGCGTTTATCCGGCATTTACGTGCCCCACAGCCTAGGCGAATTCATGATGAATACACCCGCCGTGATAGCAGATGAATCTGCGTTCGAGGACTTTCTTGCGATACCCGATCTGGCTGCTGGAATGCTCGGGGAGGTTCTTTCCATCAATTCTTCGGATGAAGCCATTAGGAGACCCGGCATGCATGGCCAAAAGCCTCTAACGCAAAAGTCGGATACCATCGCCGACTGGTTTTGGCATAGTACCGGCACCCTAAAAAAGACCTGCATTCTTATCGACCGTGCCACAGAAGGAAATTTCAGCATTGGGCAACTGAAAATGAGTTGGGAATAGCTATTATGGATGGCGGTCCATCTGACATTTCCAGAAAATAACGGTCTACTCCGAAAAGTCGTCTCGAATGAGTTTACATTGTATCGCCCGCATACCATCCGATTGCACAAATCCCGGCCCTTCGCGTACAACGGCAACATGGATGTTTTGACCGCAGCGGAAATGCGGCAGTGCGATGAACGCACCGTCGAGCAAGTGGGCGTCTCCTGGGAAGACTTGATGGAAACAGCAGGCTCCCGGGTCGCCGAGTTTGTCGCGCGCCAATTTCCTTCGGCGCAACGCATCCTCGTGCTCTGCGGAA